>CAZZVZ010000210.1:0-6069 GCA_964657655.1 Gammaproteobacteria bacterium
CCAGCAGATCCCGATGCTGCTGGTGGCGCCATTCGTCGGCAACATTCTGGATCGCATCGACCGTTTGAAACTGTTGCGCGTGACGCAGACGCTGTCGATGATTCCGGCGGGCGTGGCGGCCTGGCTGACGCTCACAGGCCATGTCCAGGTGTGGCATCTGGTGGTGCTTGCGAGCATGCTCGGCCTGATCAATTCGATCGACGTACCGGCGCGTCAGAGCATCATCGTGGCGCTGGTCGAGGAGCGCGCCGACATGGCCAACGCGATTGCCATGAATTCGCTCGCCGTCAATGCGGCGCGCCTGGTCGGACCTGCCGTGGCCGGTGTGATCGTGGCGGCGATCGGGGAGGGCATGTGTTTCCTCGTCAATGCGCTCAGCTACCTGGCGGTCATCGCGGCGCTGTTCAAGGTGCGACTGATGCGACCGGCGCAGGCGGCAGCGCCTGTGCCCGGCGGCATTCGCGAGGGATTTCGTTTCGCCTTTGCCAATCACGACATCCGCACGCTGCTTGCCATGGTCGCCGTCAGCAGCCTGCTGCTGCAGCCCTACATCGTCGTCATGCCGTACTTCGCGCGTGATCTGTTTCACGGCGATGCGCGGCTGCTGGGCGTGCTGCTCGGCTGTTCGGGCAGCGGTGCCTTGCTGGCATCGGGTTTTCTGCTGTCGCGCCCCAATCTGCGCTCGCTGATCAGCGGGGTGCGCTGGTCGTCGCTGATTGCGGCGCTCTCGCTGCTGTGTTTCTCGGCATCGCGCACGCTATGGATCAGTCTGGCACTGCTGGTGCTGGTCGGCTTCGGTATGATCGTCAACGCAGCTGCTGCCAATACCGTGATTCAGAGTATCGTGCCGGATCGCCTGCGCGGCCGCATCATGGCCTTGTACTCGGCCTGTTTCATCGGCGTGGCACCCCTGGGCAGTCTGATGGTCAGCGCTGTCGCCCATCTGGCCGGTGTGCCGGCCACCATAGGCGTGAGCGCAGCAGTGGCCGCACTGGTGTTGTTGTGGCTGCGCCGCGGCCTTGAGGGCTTGCTGTTGCAGCAGCCCTGAACCGCTGTCATGAATGCTGATCGGCGTGCGTCCGATTAGCCTTTGTTTTTGAGGAACTGTATGAAAGCGATTGAAATCACCACGTTCGGCAAGCCCGAGGTGCTGCAGCTGCGCGAGCGCGACAAACCTGTCCTGAAGCCCGGCGAGATCCTGATCAGGGTCAAGGCTGCAGGCGTCAATCGGCCCGATGTGTTTCAGCGCATGGGAAATTATCCAGTGCCTCCTGGCGCGTCAGACCTGCCAGGGCTTGAGATCGCGGGCACCATCGAGGAAGGCGATGTCAGCGGCTCGGAATTCAAAATAGGCGACAAGGTGTGCGCGCTGGTGCAAGGCGGCGGCTACGCGGAGTATTGCGCTGCGCCCCTGGCGCAATGTCTGCCGCTGCCAGGCGGGCTCAGCTTCGTGGAAGCGGCAAGCCTGCCGGAGACCTTCTACACCGTGTGGAGCAATGTGTTTGACCGCGCTGGCCTGAAAAGCCAGGAGTCGTTGCTGGTGCAAGGCGGTTCGTCCGGCATCGGCGTCACCGCAATCCAGCTGGCGCACGCCATGGGCCATACCGTCTATGCAACCGCAGGCTCAGCCGACAAGGTCGCTGCCTGCGAGGCACTGGGCGCCAGCAAAGGCATCAATTACAAGACCGAAGACTTCGTTGAAGTGTTGCGCGACCTGACGGGCGGGCGCGGCGTCGACGTGATCCTCGACATGGTGGCCGGAAGCTACGTGGCGCGCGAGCTGCAATGCCTGGCCGATGACGGTCGCCTGGTGACCATCGCCACGCTTGGCGGCGCCAAGGGCGAGATCGACATGAGCCAGGTGATGCGCCGGCGCCTGACCATTACCGGCTCGACCTTAAGACCTCGCCCGGTCGCCTTCAAGGCTGCCATTGCAAGCAAGCTGAAAACTCAGGTCTGGCCGCTGATCGAGGCAGGCAAGATCAAGCCAATCATTTTTCGCACCTTTCCTCTGGCACACGCAAGCCAGGCACATGTGCTGATGGAAAGCAGTGAACACATCGGAAAGATCGTGCTGGAGGTCGCCTAAACTGCGCAACGGAGCGGATCTGCCGTTAGCCCCTTTGCATCAGTAAACGCGCCGGCTGGCCCCTTCTTAGGGCGCTATCCTCAGCCAGTAATCTGGCCAGAGTAAAGGAGCCTTTCTTGGGGACAGCTGTTACGTTCGTCATTCCGGTTCGCCATCCTCAGAATGCTAAGGATTGGAGTCGTCTCAAGCGCAATCTGGCACACACCATGCGCTCGATCAGCGCGCAAGATTCGGGCAATTGGCGAGCTGTGGTGGTGGCCAATCGCGGCGCGGATCTCCCGCCTTTGCCAGAGCGCTTTTTGCTTAAAGAGGTCGACCTACCGCCCAATCAGCAATACTTGCAAGGCGCCGCGGCGCAGGAGGAGTTCTTCAGGGCGGTTCGCGCAGACAAGGGTCGCCGAATCCTGGCTGGCCTGCAATCCGTAGCCGAACTCGGCCACGTCATGGTGGTCGACGACGACGATCTGATCAGCAAACGGCTGGTGTCCTTCGTCGAGGCGCACCCAGCTGCCAATGGTTGGTATTTCCGTGACGGGTACGTGTGGAGCGATGGCGGCAGCTTTGTCTATCGGTTTGCCGATTTCTCTCGCCTGTGCGGCACCTCGCACATGATCCGCGGTGATCTGATGCGCGTGCCTGAGCGCTCGGCCGCGCTGGATGAAGATTACGTTCAAAAGGCGCTGGGCAGCCACATCTACCTACACGATCAGCTCGACGCGAACGGCACCCCGCTAGAGGCGCTGCCCTTCATCGGCGCCATCTATCGCACCGGCTATGCCGGCGCCCACAGTCGCTCGCGCGCCATTCTCAAGACCTATTTCCTGAAGGCCTATCTGCTCAGGCGCCCATTCGAACTAATGCGCAGATTGTCGCGCGTCAAGCTGATAGACCGGCACATCAGGGCTGAATTCTTTGGTGAGCTCAACGCTCTGCACTCGCGCCAAACGACCTATGGCCCCGTGAGTGAAGAGAGCGCGCGCGACGTGCGGCTCGCGCAGGAATAGCCAACTATCCGATGTAGTGATGCAAGAAAATAAGCCTCAGGAACACCGTTCGACGACCGCAATCTGGGGCGTGCTCTGGTCTGCGTTCGACATTCTGATCCCAACCGTGGTCGGCTTTGCGGTGTTCGTCTTGACATCGCGGTTCCTAACCCCGGCCGAGTTCGGCACGGTCGCGCTGGCGGGCAGCATTACGCTGTTCGGCTCGGCTCTCTGTCCTGCCGGTTTTGGTGCTGCGCTGATCCAAAAACTCGAAATCTCAGAAGAGGACCTCAGCACAGTCTTTTGGCTCTGCCTAGCGTCGGCCGTTGTGGTGTATGCCATCGAGGCGGCACTCGCGGTGCCGGTCGCCAGATACTTTAAGGTCGAAGCGCTAAAGGTGCTAATTCCGGTGTTGGCCCTGCGCGTACTGCCGGAAATGGCTGCGGTCGTTCCCAACGCCCTGATCTCCAAGTCGCTATCGTTTCGCACCTTCGCCTTGCGAACCCTGTTCGTCAGCCTGCTTGCCTCAGCGCTCGCAATCCTCTTGCTGCTACATGGCTTTGGCATCTGGGCGCTGGTCGCGTCCCAGGTCATGACCACTGTGGTTAGCAGCCTGGTGGCGTTCTGGGCGGTGCGCTGGCGGCCCAAATTCCTGTTTCACACTGAAAGTCTGCGCCGCCTTGGGGAATATGGCATGTATGCCTCTGGTTCTCGCACCATGGGCCAACTGGTGGCACAAAACGAGATCATGTTTGTTGGCGCAGCGCTCGGCATCGGCCAGGTCGGCTTGTACAACTTTGCCAAGCGTCTTTTTAGCACCCTCAACGACGTGGTTGGGGGCGCCCTGTCGTCGGTCGCGCATCCATTCCTGTCGGGCATCCAAAATGATGTGACGCGTGTTAGGAGCGCCTTCTTGTCGGCCACTTTTGCTTCGAGCGTGATCGCATTTCCTCTTTTCATAGGCCTCGCAGTACTGGCCGATCGCCTCATTCCGCTGGTGTTTGGCGCGCGCTGGATCGAAGCGGTCGGATTGGTCCGGCTCCAGTCGGCGCTTGGCATCATCGCTTGCATCGGCGTTCTCCAGGGCGCACTTATCACGGCGCGCGGCAAGGCCAAGTGGTGGTTCATCTACCAGCTGTTTTCCACACTCACGACCTTCGCATTGATTGCCGTTCTGGCGCGCCAGGGAACCGAGATCATGCTCGCCAGCATCGTCATCAAAGCGTACGCCACTTGGGTGATTCCGGTGAACCTGACACTCAAGCTGCTCCAGATGCGCGTTGGGGAATATTTGCCGCAGTTCATCAGTCCGCTCGTGGCTTGTGTGGTGATGGCGCTGTCGATCTATGCAGAGCGCTGGGCCCTTCATGTTGCTTCCCCCTGGTTTGCTCTGGCGCTCGATGTTGCGACTGGCGCCGTCTGCTATCTGGGGTGCATCACGCTGTTCGAACACAGACGCATCGGCCGTATTGCCCAAATCATGTTCCCGCGCCTCAGAAGCGCGCTGGCCTCCTCTTAGTGCATGACTTTGCGCCGGCTCAGCCTGGCCCGGCTGGAGGCTGACGCTGCTGATGGCTGCGCCAGCCCACCTGTTCGCGCCGAATCCATTGCAGCAGAGCTCTGGCCTGGCCTATTTTCGACCCCCGTGTGTTTGCCGCCCCCCGTCAAAAACGTTACAATCTCGCGGTTTTGAGGTGAACGTTCTTTGTTATGTCGCAGCGGGTCAAGAGGGTCGTTGCCAACTGGAAAATGAACGGCAGCGTCGCGTCGAACCAGGAACTGGTTCGGGCTCTCAGCGCCGGTCTTGCGGTCCAGGGCAAAAGTAAGGTTGCGCTATGCGTGCCGCATCCCTATCTCGCGCAGGTTCGCGCGCTGCTGGGCGAAACTCCGGTGGCGGTCGGCGCGCAGGACATGAGCGAGTTTTCGCCAGGCGCATATACCGGCGACGTATCGCTTGAGATGTTGCAGGATCTGGGTTGTTCGCTGACGCTCGCGGGTCATTCCGAACGACGCCACTATTACGGCGAGACCAGCGAACGGGCCGCAGCCAAGGCATTGCGAGCCATGCGCGGCGGATTGTGCGCGGTGCTATGCGTTGGCGAACGCCTCGAGGAGCATGACCAGGGTCGGACCAGCGAAGTCGTGCTTGGCCAGTTGCGTGCCTTGCTCGATCAGATCGGGCCGGATGATGACCTCGGGCGGCTGGTTGTGGCCTACGAGCCGGTCTGGGCGATCGGCACCGGCAAGACGGCCAGCCCGGAACAGGCGCAGGATGTGCATTACATGCTGCGCCGGGCAATCGAGAAGGCCGGCGGCCAGCGCGCGGCGGGTGTGGCGCTTCTGTATGGCGGCAGCGTCAAGCCGGAAAACGCCGGTGCATTGTTCGCAATGCCCGACATTGACGGTGGGTTGATTGGTGGTGCGTCGCTCGTGGCGCGAGATTTTTTGCAGATCGTGGCGGCAGCGTCCGGCGCGATGGCAGGCTGAAAGAAACATGGATATCGTGAACAAGGTGGTCTACGCGCTGATGCTGCTGTCTGCAGTCGGCATCATCATTTTGGTGCTGCTTCAGCACGGTAAGGGTGCCGACATGGGTACCGGCTTTGGCGCGGGTGCCTCGGGTAGCCTGTTTGGCGCGACCGGTTCGGCCAATTTCCTGTCGCGCTCGACCGCTTTTCTTGCCATGATGTTTTTCCTGTGCACCCTGGGATTGAGCTATCTCGCGACCAATCGTCCCCGGGCGCAGACCAATTCGACGGATAATCTTCCTGGCCAGATTGCGCCCCAGCCGGCGCAGTCGAGCGGGCCGCTGCCAGGCTCGCTGCCGGCAGCCCCCAAGGCGGCGACCAGCAGTGCTGCCGGTGCGCCGGCCCAGGGTGGAGAGATTCCGAAGTAAAGATTTTGTCGTAACCGGCGTCGTATTCTGGCGCCGTGCAGGACATGCCGACGTGGTGAAATTGGTAGACACGCTATCTTGAGGGGGTAGTGGCGAAAGCT
>CAZZVZ010000211.1:0-6067 GCA_964657655.1 Gammaproteobacteria bacterium
CAGTCACGATCTTGACGAGCGACAGGCCAAGCCCGAAGCTGCCAACCGGCCCGGAACCACCTGGCACCCTGACCGGCTGCAAGCCGCGCAGCATGCGCGCCTGCTGCAGTGGCGCGATGCCGCACCCCGCGTCGATCACCCGAAATACCGCTTCTCCGCCCAGTTCAACCACGTCGACCTGCACCGTCTCATGATCTTCGCTGAAACGCACGGCGTTGTTGATCAGAACCGACAGGGCACGCGACAGCATCAGCATGTCGATATCGGCCAGGATCGGATCGACCGGCTTGTCGACCTGCAGGTGGATACCGCGCTCGCCGGCATGGCTGTAGGCGCCGTCCACGGCAAGCTCGATGGCATCGTTGACGTCGGACACGGCGAACGCGTAGTCGCGCGATTCCGCGTTCGACAGCTCGATGAACTTCTCTGTCAGTGCCAGTGCCTCGAGGCTGGCACTCGCCACCGCCACACGTGTACTGTCGTCGAGCTGCTCGGGCTCGAGTGCATCGAGCACGTTGAGAATGCTGCGATGTGCCGTCACCACGGTTTCGCTCATGAACTGCAGCGCCTCGTTGCGACGTCGTTCCAGCGCGCGCACCACCGATGCGTCTTCTATCGATGCGATCCAGCCGCCGATGTCGCCGTTGACGCAATGCCAGGCGGCGGTTCGCACCAGCAGATCGCGGTTGCGCACGTCACGCGCGCGTGCCTGCGGGTTCTCGACACTGACGTCCATGATGTCCCACCAGCTTTTGCCTTCGGCGCTTCCCTCGAGCGTCATCAAGCCAAGCAGATAGGGCAACTGCGCGCCGTCGAGGCGCGTATTGCCAAGCGAGGCGAAGTAGTTGCGCGCCTGACGGTTGGCAGCCACCACGTGACCGTCGGCGTTGGTGATCAGGATCGAATGCGGTAGTGACTCGATGATGTGGTCGACGAAATAGCGCAGTTCGCTGACCCGGTACACGGTACGCGACAGCGCCTGCAGACGCTGTTCGACTTTTCCGAGGCCAGCTTCCACCGGACCGAGCGTTGCCTCGGCGTAATGATCGGGCGTCGCTTCGATCCTCTCGAGAATTGCACTGGTGCGCGCTGCATCGCTTTCCAGCTGGCGCCAGCGCCACAGCGGCAGCGCCAGTGCCAGCCCGGCAATCGCCCCGCCTGGGGCAAACCACAGATTGGCGAGCGGCATCATCAGCACCGACAGCACCAGGGTTGCGATCCCGATCACGACCACCACAAACACCGCGCGTTTGACGCGCAACAGCAGCATCAGCATGGCGAGCAGCACCGGAATGGCGCAGGCAAGCGCGTTGCCCGCAGCCGTCAAGGGCACGATCGAGCGACCTTCGAGCAATCCGGCCAGCAGATTGGCGTTGATTTCGAGCGGTGACATGCGGCTGTCGCCGAACTCGCTAAAGCCAAACGCGGGCACGCGCCGGGTGGTGCTCGAGCGACGGCTGCCGCCGACCAGCACCAGCTTGCCGGCCAGTTTGCTGGCCGGCACGGCACCGCTTTGCACTGCAAAATACGACAGCGGCTGGTAATTTCCGGCAGGCCCGCTGTAGGGAATCAGGACCCAATGGTCACCAGTGCCGGTCGGGCCACCGTCGACTTCGGCCGAGCGTCTGCCTGGCAGGTCGATGTGCATGCGGGCCGCTTCGAGCACTGCAGTGACGAAATGCGGCACGCTGTCTGCCCCGCGCACGTCACCGGAAAGCGCAGCGCGACGCACCCGGCCGTCGTCGTCTGCGACCTGCAGCGCACTGCCGGTGGCGGCCGCCGCACTCAGCAGGCCGCGTGAGGTTGCGGCCTCATTGCGGCCAGGTTCGGTGCCATACGGGCCCGAGTTGAGCGCCACATGGCCGTTGCTGGCAATCTCGGCTGCGACCGGATCGGAGGCGACCGAATCGGTGGTCAAGGAAGTGTTGCCAAGCGGAGACACAACGCCGATGGCTCTGGGTTGGGCTGCAGACAACTGATGGAAGAAGCGCGCCTGGATTTCGGGCGAAAACGGCCAGGGTCCGAGTTTGGCAATCGAAAGATCGTCGATCGCAACCAGCACGATGTCGCCGTTGGCCGGTCGCGATTCGACCGCCAGCACGCCGTCGAAGTAGCTCAGCTCGAGATGGTTGAGTCCGTTCTGGGCGCCGATGACGGCCGCCAGCGCCACCAGGAACGTGCTGACCCACGCCCACTCGGCGAACGGTCTTTGCTGGCGGACTGTGGTGCGGCGCGCACGACGCTTCGCGGTCTGATCGGGCATGCAGTCAACGCGTCTTGGCGCGAAGAGGGTTGGTCGACAGAGGAAAAAACAGGCACCAGCGGGTGCGGCTCGCCGCACAACCTGCGCAGCCTAGCCTCAAGGGTTGCTACCTGGTGCATTGTGCCGACTCTCAGGTGGAATGCCAATCGGCATGCTCTAGCTGGCGGGGGTCTCCAGCTCTTCTTGCCCCATCGGATCGAGCCGGTATCCGTAGCTATACACGGGTACCAGTCGAAATCCATGTTCGGGACGCAACTCGAGTTTGCTGCGGATACGCGAGATATGCGTGTCCATGGTGCGCGAGGGAATTTCGATGTCGCGACCCCAGACCACTTCGCGGATGTGGCTGCGTGACAATGGACGACCGGCGTTGCGAAACAGCATCAGGGCCAGGTCGAATTCCTTCTGGGTCAACAGGGCGCTGTGCGTCTCGCCGCTGGCGCCGGTGAAATGCACTTCATTGCGGCTGGTCTCGAAGCGGTAGGGGCCAAACGAAATCTGGTCGTGTACCGCTTCTGGGTAGGCACGTCGCAGCAGCGCCTGCACGCGCGCCACGAGTTCGGAGCCGCGCAGCGGCTTGATCATGTAGTCGTCGGCACCGGCTGCAAGTCCTGCCACGATGTCGTTCTCGCTGGTGCGCCCGGTCACGAAGAGCACAGGCACGCGTTGTGACAGGTTGCTGCGAACCCAGCTCAGGATTTCCGTGCCGCTGATGTCGGGCACTGACCAGTCGAGCACCAGCAGGTCGAAACTCTCGCGCCGCAGCTGGCGCAGCAGGTCCTTGCCATTGGCAAAGCCGTGGCAGTTAAAGCCGGCTTTTTCCAGAAGATAGCTCACCAGTTGGACCTGGCTTTCATCATCATCGAGGATGCCGATGCGCATGTTTTTCGGACGCTGTTCTGAAGTGCTTCGGTACCTTCACCGAGATGGCATTCTAGCTGATCAACCTGGCAGCGAAAGCTTTGTCCCCGTCTGCGCTGCGGCCGGAGTTGTGCCACAGTAGCATGTCTCTCACCTAGTTCTTCCAAATCATTATATGCAGGAGCGCTTTCTTTTCACGCCACGACGCCCGGGCGCGGTGGCACGTGCGGTCCTATGCACGCTATTGATCTTTGTTGGCGCGGCTTCGCTGCCGAACATGGCCACGGCAGGAGAGGTCGATCCTGAGCTGACGGCCGCGCTGGCCGACTATCAGTCGGGAAGCTTGCTCAAAGCGCGCCAGGAGTTCGAGCGCGCGGCGCAGCGCGGCGAGCCGGTCGGCGAATTCAATCTCTCGAGCATGATGGTGCAGGGGCAAGGCGGCCCGGTGCGAGCCAGGCTTGGACGTTACTGGCTCAACAAGGCGGCCAGGGCGGGCCTTGCCCAAGCGCAGTATGCGCTCGGCGTCCTGTATGAGCGCGGCGACGGTGTGCCACCCTCGGCAAGCATCGCTGCGCACTGGTATCGTCTGGCAGCCGAACAGGGTGACATCGATGCAGCCATGACGCTTGCAACCCAGTATTTCGTCGGTCATGGCGTGCCCCTCGATTACGCCGCGGCAGCGCACTGGTACGAGGTTGCCGCACAAGCCGGAGTCGAGCCGGCACAGTTCATTCTTGCAAGCTGCTACGAACATGGCGATGGCGTGCCACGCGATACCCGGCGTGCCATTTACTGGTATCGGCTTGCGGGTAACGCGGGTGACGCCCTCGCCGCCGACAAGGCGCGCACCCTCGATGAGGCACAGGCCGGCACTGCCGGCCCAGGCTGAGCCGTCTCGACGGACGGCTTGGCAAACTGCGAACAAGGCTCGAACAACTGCGAAAAGACGCAGACAAAACTGGAGAAGACTGATGGCACATGCATTCATCTGTGACGCGCTGCGTACCCCGATCGGCCGCTACGGTGGCTCGCTGAGCAGCGTTCGCACCGATGATCTCGGTGCAGTTCCGATTCGCGCACTGATGGCACGTTATCCAGACCTCGATTGGAGCGCGCTTGACGATGTCATCTACGGCTGCGCCAATCAGGCGGGCGAAGACAACCGCAACGTGGCGCGCATGGCGGCGCTGCTGGCCGGTCTTCCGGTTGGCGTCGGCGGCGCCACGCTCAATCGCCTGTGCGGATCGGGCATGGATGCGGTGGGTACAGCCGCGCGCGCCATTGCAGCGGGCGACGCCGACTTCATGATCGCAGGTGGCGTGGAATCGATGAGTCGTGCACCGTTCGTGATCGGCAAGGCCGACGCTGCCTTCTCGCGTGGACTCAAGATGGAGGACACCACCATCGGCTGGCGATTCGTCAATCCGCTCATGAAGGCACAGTACGGTGTCGATTCGATGCCCGAGACCGGTGAGAATGTGGCCACCGACTACAAAGTGAGCCGCGAGGATCAGGACAAGATGGGCCTTGCCAGCCAGACCAAGGCGCTGGCCGCACAGGCCGCAGGGGCATTCGAGCGCGAGATCACACCGGTACTGGTCAAGCAGAAGAAGGGGGACCCGGTCGCCGTGACGAGCGACGAGCATCCGCGCCAGACCAGTCTTGAGGCACTCGCCAAGCTCAAGGGCGTGGTTCGGCCCGATGGCAGCGTGACCGCGGGCAACTCCTCGGGTGTCAACGATGGCGCCTGTGCGCTGCTGATCGCAAGTGAAGAGGCTGCCAGGAGACATGGCTTGACGCCCATGGCACGCGTGATCGGCATGGCCACCGCCGGTGTGGCGCCGCGCGTGATGGGCATCGGTCCGGCGCCTGCGACGCAAAAGCTGCTGGCACGACATAACGTCAGCCTCGACCAGATCGACATCATCGAGCTCAACGAAGCGTTCGCAGCGCAGGGGCTTGCAGTATTGCGTCTGCTCGGCATTGCCGATGACGATGCCCGCGTCAACCGCCAGGGGGGCGCCATCGCGCTGGGACATCCGCTTGGCATGAGTGGTGCGCGGCTGGTGACCACCGCAACCCACCAGTTGCAGGCAAGCGGCAAGCGCTACGCGCTGTGTACCATGTGCATCGGCGTGGGCCAGGGCATCGCCATGCTGATCGAGCGCGTCTAGCGCATGCTAGTCACGGTCCTGGCGCAGCACGCTCTCAAGCGTTTGCGCCAGTGCCAGCAGGGCGGCGTCTTGTGCGCTGCACTGTGCGAGCGAGAAACCAACCGGCGCATCGCCTCTGCGGTGCACCGGCAAGGTGATGGCGCAGCCATCGAGAAAATTGACCAGACTGGTGTTGCGCAGCAGGCGCGAATTGGTGGCCCAGTACTGATCATCTGAGCGCACCAGCGGTTCGATCGCTGGGGCCACCATCGGCACCGTTGGCATGGCAAGCGCATCAAAGCCGGCCAGTTCGCGCTGCATGTCGGCCATGAACTGGCGCCGGCGCTGCCCGAGCTCGATGTAATCGGCAGCCGACATGTCTGCGCCCTTGGCAATGCGCGAGGCCACGCGATGGTCGTACTGCGCGCCGGCTTTGTTCAGCAGGGCGCGGTGCCAGGCGAAGGCCTCGGGTGGCGAGAAACTGCCGAACGGGTTGATCGAGGCGTAAAGTTCCTCGACCGGCGCGACACTTCTCTCAACGATGGTCACGCCGCTTGCCGACAGTCTCGTCAGCGCGGCTTCGAATTCACGCGCCACGTCGTCGTCCATGCCGTCCTGCAGACGGTTGCTTGCAACCAGCAGGCGAACCTGGCTGGGGACGACGTTCCTGGCCGGCTGCAGGCCGCCACTCAATACGGCGTCCATGATGCGGCAGCACGCGGTCGATACGCCGAGCGGGCCGATCGAATCGAGACTGCTCGAGAGCGGCAGCGTTCCCTGCTGGGGCACC
>CAZZVZ010000212.1:0-6053 GCA_964657655.1 Gammaproteobacteria bacterium
AATGTATTGGGCACCTCGCCGTAGGGTGAGCGCGTACCGACCAGTCCGCAGGCGAACTGATCGAGGTTGGTCTTGCCCACCACCGTGGCCCCCGCATCGCTCAAGCGCTGCACCACACTGGCTGACGCGACCGGCTGATAGGCGAACGCGGGACAAGCCGCCGTGGTGGCGAAACCTGCGACGTCGATATTGTCTTTGACGGCCATCAGCCGGTTGGCAAGGGGTGCGTCTGGCCGCCCCACGGCGTCAGACGTCAGCTTTGAGCCGCTATCGATGCGCGATACCCAGATGGCGCTCGGCGCCGCCTTGGCCGTGGCGATGAAGTGCTCGATTTTCGCGGAGACGGCGTTCTCTGAAATATCCATAATCCCAACTTGTATACCAGCTAGGATTCAAGCAGACATCGTGCCACTTTTAGAAGGCACGGTCGTGCCTTCCGCGAGGACCACGAAACAGCCTTGATGTGGCGTGCAGAGATCCGTGGAAAGCAACTGTAGCGCCAGCAATGACCGGGGGGAGCAAATCCCTGCAGCTGCGCCTGCCAGACACAGCTGAGAGCGGCGGCCTCACGATTGGGCGCGTGTGCGCTTGAGGTGCACGGCCAGCTCACAAAACGCACGCAAACAGGGCTGCTGCTCTCACCCGATGGCAAGCTACTCCGTCTGCGCCGAGGGCTACATCTTCATTGCGTCGCTCGGACGATCGTCAAGCGTCTGCAAAAAGGCGACCAGATCAGCCATCTCGTCTCTCGTCATGACGTTGGCTTCGCCTTCATGCCGATTAAACGGCGCGTCGAATCGATCGACGTTGCCGCGCAGCGGTTCGGGCAGATCATTGAACTTGACGACCCGGCCTGCGGCGTCTTTTGGATAAATCTGTTCAGGATGGGTATCCCTGAGATTGTAGAAGTCGAGCACCTGGGCGAGTGACGTATAGGCGGCATTATGGAAATACACCGGGCGTCTTGCGGAGTTGCGCAGCGTCGGCGTCAAAAACATGCCGCAGTACTGCATCTGACTGGCAAGATCCTGGCGCAGTGGTCCGCAGATGCCCAGATCGAAGAAGGATGGATCCTTGTTGACCGCAAGCGCCTGATTGCGCGGCACGCCGATCGCCTCGTATTGCGTATCCGTGAAAAGTGGCGGCAGGCCGTCGAGACCCGCCTTGCTCGGATGACATCCGGCGCAGTTGCCGCGCTTTGGATCGTTGAACACTGCAAGACCTCGCAGTTCTGCGCGTGACAGTTTTCCCCTGCCCTGCAGCCAGTCGTCGTAGCGACTGCTGAAGGGATGAAATGAAGCCGCTTCGATCTGATAGCGTCCCAGTGCCGACGTGGCCTCGGCGACCAGCAGGGTTGGCTGGCGCAGGATGTTGCTGCCAAACAGGGGCTTGAAGTCGGCGCTGTAGGGCGCGCTCGCGAGTTTCTGCGCAACTTCTGCCTCACTGTGATTGGCCATCTCCGCCGGATTCAGCAGCGGTCCCAGCGCCTGTCCCTGCAGCGTGTCGGAGCGGCCATCCCAGAACAGTCCGCCCTGTGGCACCATGGCCGGCGCCTGCGGTGGCGCTCCAGCCGTCTTGTCGACCCGCGCCACATCCTTGGCTGCGACTGCAGACTGATTCAGATCGATCGGGGTGTCCTGATCACCTTGTTCCGGGCCGATCGAAAAGGACGCCTGCCGATACAGATAGCCCAGCGACGGCGCGGCGCGAAACCCTGCTGCGGTCATGTCGGCACCACCCAGTTGAACGGCCAGGCTGTTGGGTGGCCCGTAGCCATGCTCTGGGCTGTGACATGAGGCGCACGACTGCGTCCCCGACGCTGACAGGCGCGCATCGAAAAAAATCTTCTGGCCAAGAAGCGCCAGTGCCGACAGTGGTTGCGTCCTGGGCAGCAGCAGCTTGACGGGATGCGGGTTGTAGCCGGTGGCAGCGGCTAGCGCGTCCACCAGCCAGGCTGGTTCGAACTTTTGCGGACCACGCGCGAGCTGCAGCAAGGCAAACAGCAGCACCAGCAGCAGCACAATGACAGCCAGGGCCAAGCGTCGCCAACGAAATCGCTGAAGGAATTTTGCCCAGTATAGAGATGGTGAAGTTTCCGGATGAGACGCTGTCATGAGGCGAATTCGTTTTGCAAAAAGATGATCGAGCCGGTCAAAAACCCCGGCTCGATTCTGGTCGTTCAACTCGTGCTGCCGTGACTGACTCTGCTGCTCAAGCCACGGCAAGATAACTACATGATGTCAGGCGGTCGGCGCGCTGGCTAAGGGCGTGCCCTCCGTCGGGTCAAGGAACAGCGTGGGTGCCTTGCCGGCCGAGCCGGTGAAATCGAACATGTTCATGATGCTGCCTGCAGTTGCATCAAAAGAGCCCTGTCCGATCCGTTTGCCGCCCAGCCAGTTGTCTTCGATGAAGCGCACCACCGAAGCTTGCGTGATCTGCGTGTCATCGACGAAGTTGACTTTGGCCCAGGGCGAGATCACCAGGAAGGGAACACGCGTTCCAGGTCCGCAGCGACCATTGACAGTGCCGCCGTTGACGCCCATCGGCTGCGTCACACCTGCAGCCGAGCACTGACCGGCGCCGGTCAACTGGTCGGCCGTCGCATCAAACGAAGCGCTGGTCGGCGTGGCAAAGCGGTGGTCGTACCAGCCATCCGAATCGTCATAGGTGATGATGACGGCAGTGTTCTTCCAGTCTGGCTGCTGCTGCAGGAAGTTCAGCACCTTGGTGACGAACGCCTGTTCATCAAGCGGATCTGAATTGCCTGGATGCGCATCGCCAATCGAGGGTGCCTTGATGTAGCTCACCGAGGGGAAGTTGCCCGCCGAGACGGCGGTGAAGAAGTCATCGCTGTCGTATTGGTGGTTGGCAGGCTCGGCTGTCTTGCCATCGGCCTCAAGCGACGAGCCGATAGCAGCCGTCGAACTGGGACGTGCGTGGGTTGGATTCGCCGTCGAGGCGTAATACTGGAACCAGATGTGATGCGGCACGTAGTCCTTGGGCGACGAATTCAGAATGCTCGAATAGGTGCTACGCGAGCAGCCGGTCGAGCCGTTGGTATTGACTGTTTGCAGGTTGAAGCCGCCTGCAAAGCCACCCCAGGTGATCTTGGCGGTGTTAAGCAGATCGCCGATGTTCTTGGAGGTCATCTGCACTTGCGACGTGGTCGAAGAACAGGTGTCGCCGGCTGGGTCGGTATCACCGATCAGGGTCAGGCCACCTTGCGTGTCAGGCACCGTCGACGCACTGCCGATGACGGCCACGGCACCGTTGGTCTGACCTGATATCACTTCCAGCGCGCCGGGCGTGGAGGGGCCGAATGTGCCGGTGTAGGCGTTGTCGTTGAGCGCAAAATTCTGCGCGTAGTTCCACATCGCGGAGACTGTATTGCCGTCAAAATAGCCCAGCACCTGAGCCTTGGTGCCAAACGCACCCGCACCACCCGTCGTGCCATTGCCGGTGTTGGCCGGGAAGGCGTCCATGGCACCGTGATCTTCTGCCATCTGTTCTGGCGTGTACGAATGATTCATGCCTGACGTATTGGCTTGTGCGCGGTCAATGCGAAACGGGTTGAGCTCGCTCGCAGGAATTGCCGGCGTCAGCGCCAGATTTGCTGCGTTGGTCGAATTCGGATTGGCCGTCAGCAGCGCGTCGCTGTAGCCCACCACGGCAGGCGTGTTGGCCTTGGCGGTAAAGGCGGGCTCACCCAGTGGGTTGGCTGCCTTGGGATAAAGACCGAAGTAATGATCGAACGAGCGATTCTCGCCGAAGATGACCACCAGATGCTTGATCGGTGTTGCCGTGGCGAGGGAATCCTGTGCGCTCACCGTCGGCGTGCTGCCGCTGCCCGAGGTGGAACCAGTCCCCGTGCTGCTCCCCGAGCCGCCCGGCTTGCTGGTCCCGGTGGCAGCAGGTGGCGAGCTGGGATTACTTCCGCCACCGCATGCAGCGAGCGCGAGGAACAGCGCGCCCAGGTGCATCGGCGATAAAATCTTTCGAATCATGGATGGCTCCGGTGTGATTGCTTTTTTGATCGGCCAGCAAGGCGATCGCGTATTGAACTGCCTCGATTCGCCAACAATGTGTCCGCGCCGATTTCGAGTGAGCGCAGTCTGACAACCTTGTTTGACACTTTCGTGTCGTCCAAACATGCGGTCGACACAACATGACATGGCACGAAACTGACTAGATGGGATCGAAATGAAGGCGTGGCGATTGAACGGCCTGGGCGGCGAGCTCGCGGTCAAAGAAGTTGCTCAGCCCGCCGTTCGCGCGGGCAGCGTTTTGGTGCGCATCGAGGCATCGGTGCTGATGTCGTATCTGCGTGCCTACATCGAAAAGAAATTACCCGTCTACAACCCGCCGCCGGGCGAGTTCACACTTGGCACCAACGCGATCGGCATGGTCGAAGAGGTCGGCCGGGATGTATGGCATCTCAAGGGCGGTCAGCGCGTCGTGCTGTCGTCGTTCCTGATGGCGCGCGAGAATGTCGAAGAGCCGAACCAGGTTCTGATTGCGCTCACCGCAGGCGCGGGCAGTGAAGCGACACTTGCCGACTGGCCGGATGGCACGCTGGCCGACTTCGCCTTGTATCCGGTTGAATCGGTCACACCGCTCGAGCAGCTGAAGCACTTCGACGCGGCGCGCCTTGCTGCTCTGACACGCTGCATCGTGCCGTTTGGCGGTCTGTTGCGTGCGCGCCTGGCGCCTGGTGAGACCGTCATCATCAATGGCGCCAGCGGTGCCTACGGCGCAGCAGCAGTGATGGTCGCGCGCGCGATGGGTGCCGGTCGTATTGTCGCTGCTGGACGCGATCGCGCCAAGCTCGAGCAGGTCGCTGCGGCGGCCGGCGAGCGCATTGAACCTGTGGTGCTGACGGGTGAGGTGAACCATGACATCACAGCGCTCAAGCAGGCGTGCGCGGGCGGTGCCCAGTGCGCGCTCGACATGATCGGCAACGCGCAGGATCCCAATGCAACGCTCGCTGTGCTGCAGAGTCTGCGGCGGCGCGGACGCATGGTCGCGATGGGTAGCATGACGAGCACACTGCCGGTCCCGTACATGGCATTGATGCTCAACAGCTGGGAACTGATCGGCAACTTCATGTACCCGGCCGACGCCTATCGGCGACTGGTCGACCTGCTGCGCGCCGGGCTGCTTGACCTTGCGCCGTTTGAGCCGCGCGAATATGCCTTCAACGCGCTTCCAGAAGCGATGGATCGCGCCGCCACGGCGTCCAGCTTCGAATACGTCGTGATCCGGCCTTGACGCATCCGGTGGCAACTTTCTTCTGAGGAGACCTTGATGAGATTCGATCTGTCGCGAGCGGTCGGCGGCTACGCTGCGGTCATGACGGTGATCTGTGGCTGGCTGCTGTTGTCGGCGGCAAGTAGCGGCGCGCTGCCGCATTTCAAGGAAATCGATGTGGAGCGCATCAACATCCGTGAGCCCGACGGCACACTGCGCATGACCATCTCGGACCATGCTCGCATGCCAGGCATCATCATTGGCAAGCAACAATATGCGCACCCCAACCGGCCGGAAGCGGGCATGATTTTCTTTAACAACGAGGGCGCCGAAAACGGTGGGCTGGTGTTTGACGGTGCCATGATCGATGGCAAGCCAACCAATGGGGGCAGCCTGACCTTCGATCGATACCACCAGGATCAGACCGTGCAGGTCACGAGCATCGAGGACGGACCCGATCGATTTGCGGGGGTTTACGTCAACGACCGCCCCGACGAGCCGATGGATTTCAGCAAAGCCATGAGCATTGCAGGCATGCCCGACGGGCCCAACAAGAGCGCAGCCGCTGCAGCTGCCCACTTTGCGGGCAAGCAGCGTGTCTTTCTCGGACGGGCCCGCGACAAGTCATCAAGCCTGGTGCTGCGCGACGGACAGGGCAGGAAGCGTCTGGTGCTCAGGGTCGCCGATGACGGCAAGAGTCAGATCCAGTTTCTCGACGTCAACGAAAAGGTCACGCGCGTGATCGAAGAGTAGCCAGCGGGCAGATTGCAACCCGTCGAGGTTGGGGCCAGAAGCGTTCTCGCCTG
>CAZZVZ010000213.1:0-4647 GCA_964657655.1 Gammaproteobacteria bacterium
ACCCTGGGTTGCGGTTCCTGAGCCAACACCCACCGAGCCGGTGCCGATCGAGCCGCCACTGTTGAGCGGGGTGGTGTTGTTGACGAAGCCGCCGGTGGTGGTACTGGTCTGACCATTGACTGCAGGGCCGTTCAAGCTGTTGGCCGTCGCGGGTGGCGTGAAATTGCCGGAGCCCGGCGACGTCAGGTTGCCCTGCGCGCCACCATTGAACGACGGAGGCGAAATGTTGCCGCTGCCGTTTGCCGTGTATGAGGGACTTACGCCAGTGCTGCCGATCGCGGTTGGATTGCCCACCGAGGCCGGCGAGGCGACGGTGGCTTGTGGCGTCTGGTTTGGCGACACAGCGTTATTGGTAATTCCAGCTGAAGTGCCCGTGCTGGTGGTCGCACCAGTACTGGTGCTCACACCGCTGGTATTGGTCTGGCCGTTTCCTGGAAGTCCGCCGGTGGTGGGACTAAAGGTGGTCGCCGTGCCGGCGCCGCTGCCGACCACGCCGTTGGTGGCCGTGCCTGTGGCCGTGCCACTGGTGGCACCTGCTGCAGGTCCTGCGGCTGAGGTGCCAGCGCTGGTCGAGCCCGCAGTGGTGCCCGCGCGCTGCGCCATGGCAGGCAGTGCTGCTGCGAGCGCGACGCACAGCAGACTGGCGCGCGCGACGTTGTTCATGCTGCTGATCGAAGATGGTTTCACGATAGTTACTCCTGGCGCATGGTGCGCCCCTGGTTGGTCCGCGCTTGCTGGCGTAGACATTGGTACTCACCAAGATGACCGCAAGCGGTGTGCCGCACAGCTTTTGCACCGAAAGGGGGCGCTTTAAGCTACTGATTTCGTGAGAATGTTGCTGCGCCGCAGATTGAGTTTGCAGTGCCTTTCTGATAACTTTCGCACGTCACGAGAAGGCCCGGATGAATCCCCAACCAGCCTTGTATGCGCGGCCATTCTGGCTGCGGCCACGCGCTTTATGTCCACAAGACAACGAGCTGCGGTCGGACAAAAGAGCCCGACGCTTTTTGGTTCCGATTCCCAAAAACACAATTTTTGAGGACTTTGCATGAATGCCCCCATTTCGCCTGCGCTACGCGAGGCGCTCGACAACGTTGGCCTGGACGACAAATACACGCTCGAAAAAGGCCGCGTCTACCTGAACGGTACCCAGGCGCTGGTCAGACTGCTGATGCTGCAGCGCGAGCGCGATGCGCGTGCCGGCCTCAACACCGCCGGATTCGTGTCGGGTTACCGCGGCTCGCCGCTCGGTTCGGTCGACCAGACGCTGTGGAAGGCAAGCAAGCACCTCAAGAAGCACCATATTCAGTTTCAGCCTGGCTTGAATGAGGACCTGGCAGCGACGTCGGTGTGGGGTTCCCAGCAGGTCAACATGTACCCCGGCGCCAAGTACGACGGCGTGTTTGGCATGTGGTACGGCAAAGGCCCGGGCGTGGACCGCTCGGGTGATGTGTTCAAGCACGCCAATGGCGCGGGCACCAGCAAGCACGGCGGTGTGCTGGTGCTGGCGGGAGACGATCACTCTGCCAAGTCATCGACGCTGCCGCATCAGTCGGACCACGTGCTGAAGGCATGCGGCATCCCGGTGTTTTTCCCGGCGACAGTGCAGGAGTACCTCGACCTTGGCCTGCATGCCTACGCCATGAGCCGCTACAGCGGCCTTTGGACCGGCTTCAAGGTTGTCACCGATGTGGTCGAGGCTTCTGCCTCGGTGATCATCGACCCGGACCGGGTCGAGATCAAGCTGCCCGAAGATTTCATGCTGCCTCCTGAAGGGCTCAACATCCGCTGGCCGGACACCCCGCTTGAGCAGGAAGCCCGGCTGATGGATTTCAAGTGGTATGCAGCGCTCGCCTATTCGCGCGCCAACAAACTCAACTACACGGTGTGGGATTCGCCCAATGCACGTTTTGGCATCATGGCCTCGGGCAAGGCCTATCTCGATACACGTCAGGCACTCGAAGATCTCGGGCTCGACCGGCACGTCTGTTCTGAACTCGGCATTCGCCTGTTCAAGGTCGGCGTGGTGTGGCCGCTTGATGCATTCGATGTACGAGAATTTGCCACCGGCCTGCAGGAGATCCTGGTGGTCGAGGAAAAACGCCAGATGATCGAGTACCAGCTCAAGGAAGAGCTGTACAACTGGCGCGAGGACGTGCGTCCCAAGATCTTCGGCAAGTTCGACGACAAGGAAGGCGGCGAGTGGGCCATCCCGCAAGGCAACTGGCTGCTGCCTGCCAAATACGAGCTGTCGCCGGCCGTGATTGCACGCGCACTGGCGCAGCGGCTTGCCAATTTCTCGCTGCCGGCCGAAGTGCGGGCGCGCATTGATGCGCGCCTGGCGATCATCGAAGCCAAGGAAAAGGCACTGGCGCGCCCGCGTGTCACCGTCGAGCGCAAGCCCTTCTTCTGTTCCGGCTGCCCGCACAACACCTCGACCAATGTGCCAGAAGGTTCACGCGCGGTGGCCGGCATCGGCTGTCATTACATGACGGTCTGGATGCCCGATCGACGCACCGAGACCTTCACCCAGATGGGTGGTGAAGGGACGCCCTGGATTGGTCAGGCCGCCTTCACCAACGAAAAGCACATCTTCGCCAATTTGGGCGATGGCACTTTCTTTCATTCTGGATCGCTTGCAATTCGCGCCTCGATTGCAGCCAAGGTCAACATCACCTACAAGGTGCTGTACAACGATGCGGTCGCCATGACAGGCGGGCAGCCGGTAGACGGCACGCTGACCGTGCCGCAGATCACGTACATGATGGCGGCCGAGGGGGCTTCCAAGATTGTGGTGGTGACTGACGAGCCGGAAAAGTACATTGGCATCACGCTGGCAGAAGGCGTCGATGTGTTTCATCGCGACGAACTCGATCGCATCCAGCGTGAGTTGCGTGAAATCGAAGGCTGTTCGATCCTGATCTATGACCAGACCTGCGCTTCGGAAAAGCGTCGCCGCCGCAAGAAAATCGTCGATGGCAAGCCCGGTTTTCCTGATCCGGCCAAGCGTGCGTTCATCAATGACCTGGTGTGCGAAGGCTGTGGTGATTGCTCCGTCAAGTCGAACTGCATTTCGGTCGAGCCGCTCGAGACCGAGTTCGGCCGCAAGCGTGTCATCAATCAGTCCTCCTGCAACAAGGATTATTCGTGCGTCAAAGGCTTTTGCCCGAGCTTCGTGACCGTCGAAGGCGGCGGTGTGAAGCGTGGCAAGGGCTCAAAGGTTGAAGACGTCGACCACCTGTTCCAACTGCCCGATCCGGAGATCGACAAGGTCAGTGCGCCGTATGGCGTGCTGGTGACAGGCGTCGGAGGTACCGGTGTGGTCACCATCGGCCAGCTGCTCGGTATGGCGGCGCACCTGGAAGGTCTTGGCGTGTCGGTGCTCGACATGGCAGGCCTCGCGCAAAAGGGCGGCGAAGTGAGTTCGCACGTGCAGATTGCTGCAACTCCAGAGGCGCTGCATGCAACGCGGATTGCAACTGGTGAGGCGTCGCTCATCATCGGCTGCGATCTGGTGGTCACGGCCAACCGCGACTCGATCTCGAAGATTCGTGAGGGTCACACGCGTGCCGTGGTCAACACCACCAATGCGCCGACGGCGGATTTCGTGCGCAATCCTGACTGGCAGTTTCCAGGCAGCAGCATGCAGAGCGATATCGCTGCAGCGGTGGGCGATGCCTGCGCCTTTGTCGATGCCAATCGCCTGACCGTGGCGCTGCTCGGTGATGCGCTCTACACCAATCCTTTCATGCTCGGTTTCGCCTGGCAGAAGGGCTGGCTGCCACTGTCGGAGGCCGCCATGCTGCGCGCCATCGAGCTCAACGGCGTGGCCATTGAGTTGAACAAGAAGGCTTTTGTCTGGGGCCGACGTGCAGCCCATGATCTCGACGCTGTCAGCAAGGTCGCTTTTCCGGCTGAAGTGATTGAACTCAAGCGCATCTCGTCGTCGCTTGATGAAATGCTTGAGCGTCGGGTTGCTTTCCTCACCGATTATCAGAACGCCGCCTATGCAGCGCGCTATCGCGCGCTGGTCGACAAGACCCGTCAGGCCGAAGCCAAACTCGATTCGACACGCCTGACCGAGGCTGTGGCGCGCTACGCCTTCAAGCTGATGGCCTACAAGGACGAGTACGAAGTCGCGCGTCTTTACGTCGACCCTGCCTTCATGGAGAAGGTCAAGGCGCAGTTCGAAGGCGACTACAGTCTGAAGTTCCACCTCGCACCGCCAATGTTCTCGAAGAAGAACGACAAGGGTGAGCTGGTCAAGCGCCAGTTCGGTTCATGGGTCTTTGGCGCATTCAAGCTGCTGGCACGCATGAAGGGCCTGCGCGGCACGGCGTTCGATATCTTCGGCTATACCGAGGAACGGCGCGAAGAGCGTGCCCTGATCGTGCAGTACGAGGAGACGCTCAACATGATGCTGGCCAAGTTGTCTGCCAGCAACCTCAATGCGGCAGTGGCGGTCGCCAGTGTCCCCGAGGAAATTCGCGGCTACGGCCACGTCAAGGCGCAGCACATGAAGCGTGCCATGGCCAATCGCGAGGAACTGCTGAACGCCTTCAAGGCCCCGGTCACTGAAATCAAGGTGGTCAGCCGAGCGGCATAACGGTCGAGAGCGAGCTGCTCGATGATCATGTAGAGAAGGGG
>CAZZVZ010000213.1:4657-6035 GCA_964657655.1 Gammaproteobacteria bacterium
GGCGCGTCACTTCACGGTGACGCGCCTTTTTTAATGCTCGCTTTTCAATCGCTAGTTCGCGCCGCTGGTGTTGATGGTGCCGTTCACCCCGTTGGGAAAGAACAGGCCCGAGGTGGTCGCCATGGTCGTGCCGTAGACGATGTTGAGCACGTGCGCTGCGGTACGGCTGTACGCCAGTCCATTCGAATCGAGCGGCACGATATTCGAGACGCTCGCGTCTGGGCCTTGGAGGCCCTGATCGTCCATGCCATTGTGATCAAGCGCATTGCGCAGATTCGAGATTGCTTTGGCGTCGCTGTAGAGCGCCGGCGTCTGGACACCCTTTGAATAGAGCACCGTTCTGACAAGACCCGCGTGATAGGCTTCTGCGGCCAGAATCCCGGCCGCAGCTTCGAGGTAGGTCTTGTTGGAAATCAGTGGCGCTGCTCCCTTGTAGGCGGTCACGCCGACATCTTCGAAGATGAACGCACCGAGCAGGAAAGTGGTGTCGTCGGTGTAGGGATTGAACGCCTGGCCCGGGCCGACCAGACCTGCTGCCCGCGCCGCCGTCGAGAAGGCGCCATTGGGATTGGTGCCGCCGACGTCGATCGCTGGAAAAGCGACGGCCGACTTGCCGAGCGCTGCGCGCAAGAACATAACGTGATCGAGTTCATCTTGCGCAATTTCCTTGGCATAGGCTGCGACGACCGGATCAGTGAACATGCACTGCTGGCCGCCGACCACAGCGCCTTGTGAGCCTGTGCCTGTCTGCAGATTGGCGGGGATGGGTGTGCCGTAGACAGCGTAGTGATAAAACGATGCCTCGAGGTACTCAAGGTTCAACGCAAAGTTCAGAACGTCGGCATCGGTGGGTGCTCCTGCTGCCGGTGCCGGCGCCGTCTGCGCTACCGCAGGAGAACTTCCGCCCCCACCACCACAAGCACCGAGCAAAGTCCCACCCAGCAGTCCCAAGCTGACACTGCCGGCGTTACGAAAAAAGAGGCGGCGCTTGGCCAGCCGATCTGCGTGACGCAATAGGGTTTCGATCTTGACCGTCGTATCTTCCACGTTGGTTCCTTGTAAACGTTCGAAAAAAAAGGCAAAGGAATCCCCCGGCACATCGTTCTACGATGCGATGCCGAAGTCATACGAGCGCGGAAGATTCTTGTGAACTATTACGCAGTTATTTTGTGACCAGTTTCACAAAACATTTTTCATGCGCGGTGAATACTTGCTGATCTGCATGCACTCACGCGCATCGCTTTGCGAGCAGGCAATGCAGCGGGAGATGGCTGAAGCGACACCCAGCGCTGCACTTGCGTCGCAACAATGGCCGCGTTCAAGGACCGGATGGAAGTCGCCGCGAGTCCGCACGTAAGTCTGATGCGAGTTGAAGACG
>CAZZVZ010000214.1:0-6023 GCA_964657655.1 Gammaproteobacteria bacterium
TGTGCTGATCAGCGTGGGCGCCGGCATCTGCAGCTTTCTTTATCTGGTGGCACCGAACGAATGGGTGTGGGGTGCGGGCCTGATCCCGTTGTTTCTCGGCATCGGTTTCCTGGTGATCCACCAGATCGAAAAGCCCAGGGCCTGAGCTTCAGAGCCGCGGTGGCACGGCCACCCCCGATGCAGCACGACGCCGGATCCGACAGCGACCACGCGTTGATCGAGCGCGTGGTCAGCAACGACGATCGGGTCGCCTTTCGTGTCCTGGTCGATCGCCATCAGGGTGCGGTCCGTAGCGTGTTGCGGCGCCTGGCGCGCGCTGATTCTGGGCTCGCCGACGACCTGGCGCAGGCCACGTTTCTCAAGGCCTACCTGACACTAGATCAATTCCGTGGCAACTCCGAGCTTCGCACCTGGCTGTACCGCATTGCCTGCAACGAATATTTCCAGTATCGGCGCAGTGCGCGACAGCGCCATGAAGTGAGTCTGGACGATTCTGATGAGCTGCTGCGGTCGTCAGATGACGCCAACGGCCACGAAGAACAAAGTGCCCGGACCATCGATGTGGAACGCGCCATGCAAACGCTCAGCGCTGCTGAACGCGAGGCGATCGTGATCTGCTATTACGCCGACATGAGCCACGCAGATGCGGCTGAAATGCTGCAGTGCCCGCTCGGTACTTTGAAGAGCAACATTTCCCGCGGCAAGGTAAAGTTGCACCAGGCGCTGTCCGCGTGGGCACCTGCAAAACTGGAGGTCCGATGAGCACTGATCACAATCATCATGAAGCCGATGACGCCAGCACTGTCTGGCTCGACGACCTGCTTCGTGAGGACGCCAGACATGACCAGCATGCACCAGGAGATGCAGCTTTTGCGCTCGCGGTGATGCGCTCACTTCCCGAGCCACGCGACCGCGATTTTGGGGAAGCGGCCCGCTTCGGACTTTCGGCCCTGGCAACTGCGGCCGCTAGCATTATTGTGGTCGAGAACGGCTCGTCACTGCTCGGCAACTTCACCCAAGCAATGATTGTTCTGAAGCCGGGTCAGATGATCAGCTCGATGGTGCCATTTGCCGTGCTGCTCGGTCTGGCTCTCTTTACGCTTCGTTTGCATACGACGGAACGCTAGAGATTCAATCAGCCTTCTTCAAAGCCCAAGAAGCCTGTGCTCGACCGGCTCAAGTCGGCCAGAACCAGAAGCTCACGACGCATCTCGAAAGCAGTCGTCTTAAGGTTTTTCAATGACGAGTTCAACCATGGATTACGAGTCCGAGGTCGAGGAGATCTTCACTGGCGAAATGGTGGAGAAGGCTCGTGCTCACGCCTTGGACCGCGCGAAAGACGACATTGCCCAACTCGACGCGGCGACGAACGCTGAGAAGCGCTTCTATGCGCTTCCCGTTGCAACCAATGGTTACTTTTTGCTGGGGGAATAGCGCGGCTGCACAGGCGCTCGCAGAAGAATCGTTATCCGTGATTACGCAATTTGAAGGTAACTGGAACTGCGGTAACGCGGTTCACGTCGCGCTGTGCTCGGGTTGATTGCGCTGCAGCTCTCCGATGAGGACCGCGCGATTAGTGAACTCCGACACTCTGCCGCAATAGGCGGCTCACCTCAGCTGAATTCGTTCGGTCCAAAGATGTCGCTCGCCCGTGCGTTGCTTGAAAGAGGACGGTCCGAGGAAGTTCTAGATTATTTCGAGCGGTGCCGATCATTCTGGGCATTAGGAGGCAAGTAGCTAGATTTTGGGCGTCCATAGTTAAAGCAGGAAGGCTCCCGAACTTCTTCCAGCACAGATTTTGACTGGCGAGATGGGGCTACGGAGGCCGCGACCAACCGGTGGGACACAGTAAAAAGTGCGGCTCATGTGGGTCCATAAGACGCAGAGGCTGGGCCAGAATCCTTAAAGGCCGGCTGTCGGCAAAAAGCGGCATTCGACTCCTCTTCTGCAGAGTGGTCCTTCGAGCCCTAAGCGAGTCTGTTTTGGTATTGCACTGAGACGCTTCAGGGCGCGTAGAGCGCGACTCTCTAAGCTTTAACATTCGGAGATGTCAGTCGAGGATATGCTCTCGGGATGGAATTCAATATTGCCTCCCGCCGTCTTGCTCTCGCTGTGCTCTGCACCTTCGCCTGTGCGTGTTCCGATTCCATCGAATCGACCTTTACGTTGGCACCGGATTCGAAACTTCCCGCGTGGTTCGTCGTGCCACTTGGAATGACCCGGGACCAGTTAACCGTATCGCTCGATCTGTACACGAAGTTCCACGCGACCGCGAGATTAATGGACGGGCAAGGCCATGTCCTGTCAAAAGCGTCAGGGCGTGTCAATGAGGATACGCGCGCGCTCGAAGGGCGTCCGGAAGGGTTTAAGTTCAAATACCCGCTCTACGAAGTGATCACGATAAATGGAATTACACAGGTGATCGAGCATCGCCGAATGGAGCCAATCTTCTACGTCAATGACGATCCCGCCGTCTTGACTCGACTGATACCCCGGACCGCTCAAGATTGACCACTCGCCCGGCAGCTCGGGGGCGACTTGTTCCGAAAGAATGTGGCTGCATGGCGAGCAGGAGCTTTCGGCCAATTTGGGACATTGATCGATTGCGTCAGAAAGCTGTCGCTGGGAACGCTCCAACGGGCGCCTCATGAAGGGTCGAGTACTTCGCGCAGAACCTTTCGCAAAGTAGCCACAGTAAGTGGTTTGTCCTTCGCCTTCTGATTTGCATTGACGACCGCATCTCTGAGCACGGCGTTTACCATGGTTTGATAACCAATTCCCTCGGCTTCTGCACGAGCGCGAAAGTATTCAATCAAGTCACGATCAAGCATGATCGTGATTCGAGTCTTGCCCGGCGATTTGATGATCGCCCCGCGCTTCGCTTTGCTGAAATCATATTCATCACGCATAGTATCGAGCGGCTTCGCCGGGGCTGGCCTTGCGTGCGGAGATTAAACGTGTCCGCTCATCGCGCTCGGTGTGAACCACGATAATCAATCTCCCCACTGAGTCCATACCCAAAGTATTGTCGTTGCTCAAAGCGCGAATCAGGGTCTTCGACGGTAAGCGCATTGGGGTCGCGGAGTGCTTGCTCCGCGTGCGAGAAGCTCACCCCGTAATGCGCAAATTGCTTAGTGCCTTGACCGGATCGAATTCGATTGACATTGCCGAGTATACGCATGCTATGCATATACTCAAGTGGCAGGTTGCGCAACCGCTCCGCATACGGTCGCGCTTCGGAAAATCAGCCTGGTTTTGCAAAAAAAAATTGAAGGGGGTGCCGGTCCCGAGTGTCCGCTTTCTAATCCCGCGACATTCCACTTTGGGTCGATAACAGCCACCGAATTCTCTGGAAGGCAAAGGTGCGCTTCAAAGCTTCCACACGCGTGAACGATTAAGGCAACAGCGCCCGAACACAATACCCCATGCGCCCATCGACGTGATATATCTCACGGCCGCGAGTCTTCTGCTACTGCAGTCCCGGGTGTTGGCATGATCACCAGCGTGACACGGCGATTGCGTGAGCGTCCCTCAGGCGTGTCGTTATCTGCAATCGGTCGAAATTCGCCGTAGCCCGCAGCGGCAAGACGCGACGGCGTCATGCCGAGATCGACGAAGTGGCGCACCACCGAGCCGGCACGGGCTGCAGACAGTTCCCAGTTGGAGGGGAACTGCAGTGTCGCAATCGGCGCGTTATCGGTGTGGCCTTCCACCTGGACCGGCTCGTCTATGCTGGCGAGCGCTTTCTCGACCGTATCGAGCACCGGCATGGCCTGCGGCTGCAGTCCGGCCTGGCCGGTCGAGAACAGCACAGAGGCGTTGATCTCGACACTGACACTATGCGGGCCGCCAACCACGCGCACCTGATCGCTATCGATCAGACCGCGCAGTGCCGACTGAAGCCTCTGGGTGATCGACTGCAGCTTTTCTCTTTCAGCCTTGCCCGGGTCGTGCGGCGTCATGCGCTGTGGCATCGGCAGGTTGGGAATTGGTGGCGCAATCACAGTGAGGTGACTGCTTGCGCCCGGTGCATGAAATCCGGCAAAGGCATTGCTGAGCGAATCAGACAGCACCCGATAGCGCCCCTGGTTGACGGACGAGACGGCATACATCACCACAAAAAAGGCGAACAGCAGCGTCACGAAATCGGCGTACGACACCAGCCAGCGCTCGTGATTGGGTCCCTCGTCGTGATCTGACTGACGGCGGTCCCGAGCCATGCGCTTACTTGAGGAGGTAGCCGCGAAGCCGCGTTGCGATGAGGCGTGGGTTTTCGCCATTGGCGATGCCGACCAGTCCGTCTTGAATCAGTTCGCCACGCAGCGTATGAACGCGCGATGCGATCTTGAGTTTTCCTGCAATCGGCAGGAACACCAGGTTGGCCAATGCCACGCCGTACACCGTCGCGACAAATGCAACCGCAATACCACTGCCGAGCTTGCTTGGATCGGCAAGATTTTCCATCACGTGAATGAGACCGAGTACGGCACCCAGGATACCGACCGTGGGCGCGTAGCCGCCGGCTGCTTCCCAGACCTTGATCGAATCGCGGTCGGACTGCTCCTGGGTCGAGATCTCGACATCGAGTGCCGCATGAATGCTGGCGCCATCAAAGCCGTCAACCAGCATCTGCAGACCGGTGCGGGCCAGCGGGTCGCTGGTGCGATTGATACGCGAGTCGAGTGACAGAATGCCTTCACGGCGCATGGCGTTGGCCCATTCGACGATCTCTTCGATCACGCCTTCACCCGAAAACACCGGCGGCCTGAGCGCGTAGCGCGACATCCTGACGGCGCGCAGGAACACATCGAGCGGGCTTTGCACCAGCACCGCCCCGAGCGTTCCAAAGAACACGATCAGGAAGGCGGTGCGCTGGACCAGCGAGCCGATTTCGCCACCTTCAAGCCACTGGCCTCCAATGATGCCAAAAGCCGCCAGCGCCAGACCTATGAGCGTCGCGATGTCCATGCCGCGGCTGCTACCAGTTCTTCAGTTGCACGCGGATGCGTGCAACTGCCTGACTGTGGATCTGGCAGACGCGCGACTCGGTGACGCCGAGCACGGCCGCGATTTCCCTGAAATTCAGTTCCTGTTCATAGTAGAGGCTCATCATCAGCTGCTCGCGCTCGGGCAGCGTCTCGATCGCCTTGACGAGCGCCTTCTTGAAGCGCTTGTCGTTGAGGCGTTCCAGGGGATCTTCGCGGCTGTCCGGTACATGACGTTCGAGGTAGGACTCATCGCCGTCATCGAGTTCGTCGTAGTGCAGCAGCTGATGGCCCTTGGCCTCTTGCAGCATATGCTGGTAGTCGGGCAACGGCACATTCATCTCGGCTGCGATCTCGGCTTCCGTGGGTGCACGCTGCTTCTTTTGCTGGACGCGGTGGATTGCGCCTTCGATGTCGCGTGCGGTACGCCTTGCAGTGCGCGGCAACCAGTCGTTGGAGCGCAGCTCATCGAGCATCGCACCACGAATCCGCTGCGAGGCGTAGGCCTCGAACTGGATACCCTGCGATTCCTCGAAGCGCGAGCATGCTTCCATGAGACCCATCATGCCGGCCTGGATCAGGTCGTCGAGCTGCACGCTGGCGGGCAGCTTGGACAGCATGTGATGGGCGATACGCTTGACCAGCGGCGCATGGGTGGTGACGCAATGCTGCGTCTGGACCATGCCGGCCGCGTTGTAGGTCAAGCCTGAGTGTTCAGCAAGTGAGGCCACGGGAGCACTCCGGGTGAGAAATTCGGTGGACGGCAGGAGCACCTCGCCCGGCACCGGCAGCAGCGCCGGTCTGGTCCCCGGCACGTTCGCGCTGGGCACTCTGCAGATTGAGGGTGACGCCTAGGAATTCGAAAGCGGTCGCCTTGAGACGCTCGAACGCGTCAAGCGATGCGGGTCCGCGGGCGGCGCCCGCCAAGACCACGTCGATCGAGGCGATATGGTGCGACACAGCCAGCGCCTTGATCTCCTGGTAGGCGGTTTTCAGACCGGCGACGCCTCGGTCCATCACCAGCAGCAGGTGGGCGCG
>CAZZVZ010000215.1:0-6015 GCA_964657655.1 Gammaproteobacteria bacterium
CTTCTTCATGGCAGCAGCGATCGCGCTGTCGGGTGTCTTCGCGCAGCGCACACGCCTTGCCAATTCGATCATGCTGCTGGTGGTGGGTGCAGCACTCGCGTTCGTGCCGCATTTGCCGCGCGTGGTTCTGAATCCACAACTGGTGCTGATGCTGCTGCTGCCGCCACTGCTCTATTCGTCGGGCGTTGGCATGAGCTGGCCCGGTTTCAAGAAGAACCTGACACCCATCATGCTGCTTGCAATCGGCTGCGTGCTGTTCACAGCCGGCGCTGTAGCGCTCGCCATGCATCTGCTGTTCGGGCTGCCCTGGGCACTCGGTTTCGTGCTCGGCGCAGTGGTCTCGCCACCCGATGCTGTCGCTCCCATGGCCATCGCACGGCGCCTGGCAATCCCAAAGCGCATTTTGACCATCCTGGAAGGCGAAGGCCTGGTCAACGACGCGACCGCACTGATTCTCTTTACCTTCGCACTGGCCGCAGTCGAGAACGGCGGTATCTCGCTGCTCGACGCGTCGATCAAGTTTGTTCTCGTGGTGGTGCTGGAACTGGCCTTCGGCATCTTCATCGGCTGGCTTGCGCTGCGCCTTCGTTACTGGGCGAAGAATCCTGAAGTGGAAATCATGCTCGCGCTGCTGACGCCCTTCGCGGCGTTCTGGCCACCCCACGACCTGGGCGGCTCGGGCGTCCTCGCCACCGTGGCGACCGGTCTTTACATCAGCTGGAACGGGCCGGGCATGATCTCTCCTGCAACCCGGCTGCAGGGCTTCTTTGTCTGGGGGCTGGTGGTCTATGTGGTCGAAGGAATCGTTTTTCTGATCACCGGGTTGCAGGCGCGCGCCGTGTTCGAAGGACCAGATAGCAACGAGTGGCATCGCATGGCATACGGCTCGCTGCTCACCATCGCGGTTGTGATCGTGGTGCGTTTCATCTGGGTGTTCTCGGGCAGCTACCTGCCGTGCCTGTTTGCGCGGCCCGGCAAACCGGTGGCGCGGCCCCCATGGAAGTCGGTCTTCGTGATTGCCTTCACCGGCATCAGGGGCGGCGTTTCACTGGTCGCGGCCCTTTCCATTCCGGAGATGCTGGGCGGCGCCGAATTCCCCGAGCGCGACCTGATCCTGACCGTCACGTTCAGCGTCATCATCGTGACCCTGGTCGGTCAGGGAACCACCCTGCCCGCCCTGGTGCGCGCCTTGAAACTTGACCGCGAGGGCGAGGCCGAGGCCAATCGCAACCGGCGGCTTGAAATTGCAGCGCGCGTGGTCGGCATCGATGCGGCCCTGAAAAAACTTGACCAGCTCGAAAGCGAGCATGCGCCGGCCGGTGCAGTGGCCAGCCTGCGGCGTTACCACAACGATCGTCGCGTCGACTTCGTCCAGACCGGAGACGATTCGATCAACGGCGCGCCTGCTGCCGATACCGCCGTGCTTCAGTCAAAGCTGGTCGAGGCAGAACGCGAAGCGATCGCCCAAGCCTACCGCGCAGGCCAGCTGACCGACGACGCGCGCCGGCGCATCGAACGCGAGCTCGACCTGGAAGACGCACGCCTGCATCACGCAGCCCAGAGCGCCACCGGCAGCAGCATCGAGGATATCGCCGACGAGGAATCGGGTTAGCCGCAAAAGAGAATCATCAAGCTGCCGGCACCATCAGAACAAGCCGGAGTCAAAGGTCCTGCCTTCCCCATTGTTCCTCCCATTTAGCTTGTGACGCCCCCTCTCCCACCCGACCGAACAGCGGCCGCAGTTGCGCTGCCCGATCGTGCACTGCTCAGCTACGCCGCTTACCGCTATTACTTCATCGCGCGGCTCGCCACCAACTTCGGCAATCAGATCCAGGTGGTGGCACTCGGCTGGCAGGTCTACGCACTGACCCACAGTGCCTATGATCTCGGGCTGGTGGGCCTGTTCCAGTTTCTTCCCGCGGTGCTGCTGGTGCTTCCCGCAGGTCATGTTGCCGACCGGGTCGACAGACGCCGCGTGTCACAGCTCGGCGTGGCGTTCAAGCTCGCAGCAGTCCTGCTGCTCGCATGGCTGAGTTATCAGGAAACACTTTCGCGCCTGGCCGTCGTCATGATTGCCACCATGCTTGGCACGGCACGCGCATTCGAGATGCCGGCCAACTCTGCCCTGCTGCCAACGCTGGTACCGCGACCGTTGCTGCCGCGCGCGCTCGCCATGAGTTCCTCCGCGAGCCAGGCGGCCGTGGTGATCGGCCCGGCATTGGGAGGTCTGCTGTATGGCATCAGCTCGACTGTCGCCTACCTGGTGTGCGCTGCCACCTTCGTGGTCGCAATCGTCGGCCTGAGCCTGGTCCGGGTGGTACCGTCTTCTGAGCAGGTGCGGGTCTCTGCGAGCGCCCAATCGGTACTCGCGGGTGTGCGTTACATCCTGTCGCGAAAGGAGCTGCTCGGTGCCATGTCGCTCGACTTGTTCGCCGTGCTGTTTGGCGGCGCCACCGCGCTGTTGCCGGTCTATGCGAGCGACATCCTGCACACCGGCCCGGTCGGCGTTGGCCTGTTGCGCAGCGCCCAGGCGGTCGGTGCATTGAGCTCGGCCCTGATCCTGATGCGCTATCCCTTGAAGCGCCGCATCGGACCGCGCATGTTCATGGCAGTGGCCGTCTTTGGGGCAGCCACCATCGTGTTCGGACTGTCGCGCCAGTTGTGGCTGTCGCTTTGCTGCCTGTTCCTTCTGGGCCTGTCCGACATGGTGAGCGTGGTGGTGCGTGCCTCACTGGTGCAACTTGGAACACCGGACGCGATGCGCGGCCGGGTCAGTGCCGTCAATTCACTGTTCATCGGCACCTCGAATCAGCTGGGCGAATTCGAGTCGGGCATCACCGCTGGAATGTTCGGTGCCGTCACTTCAGTGGTGGCCGGCGGCTGCGCGACGCTTGCGATTGCGTTCCTGTGGACAAGGTTTTTCCCTTCGCTTGCAAGGCGTGACCAGTTTCCGCAATCCCCCGAGGCCGTCACATGAGTCACGTGACAATGCGTCACCAGACAGACGCCAACCGCAGCTACCACTTCTCCATGTAGGGCCGAAGGTCGAGCTCGAAAGTCCAGGCGTCGCGCGGCTGGGCATGCAGCATGTAGTAGTTATCGGCGATATGTTCAGGATTGAGGATGCCGTCGTTTTCCTTGAGTGAATAACGATCGGGAAAATTGCTGCGGATGAACTCGGTATCGATGGCACCATCGATCACGACATGGGCCACGTGGATATTGCGCGGTCCGAGTTCACGCGCCATGCTTTGAGCCAGCGCCCGCAAGGCATGCTTGGCACCTGAAAAGGCGGCGAAATTGGCCGAGCCGCGCAACGATGCGGTAGCGCCGGTGAACAAGATGGTGCCACGCTCGCGCGTCACCATGCGCTTGGCCACTTCGCGCGCATTCAGAAAACCTGCCAGGCACGCCATCTCCCAGATCTTGAAGTACTTGCGCGCCGTTTCTTCCAGGATGCTGGACGGTACGTTGGCGCCGATATTGAACACCAGCACCTCGATCGGACCAATGCCATGCTCGATCTGCTCGATCAGCGCGACCACTTCTTCCTCGCGCCGTGCGTCAGCACCAAAGGCATGGGCGCGCCCACCGTGCTCCTCGATGTCGCTGACTAGCGGCTGCAGCTTCTCGACACTGCGGCGTGTCATGCAGGTTGTGTAGCCTGCGCGCGCGAAGCGCCGTGCAATCGCGCCGCCGGTTGCATCCCCTGCGCCGATCACCAGTGCCACGCCCGCGTTCTTCTGTTCCTCATTGCTCATGACTTCAGTCTCCTCATCTGTCTATTGCACAAACGCGCAGCCTGGCGGCCTTCATTCGAGGGCGACGCCGAACTGGGCTCCAGTCGCGCGTCGCACCGCTAACAGAATCTGTCGTCGGGTATCGTCGCGCTCGACCACCCGGGCCAGCAGCAGTGCGCCGACACATTGCGCCAATGCGCTCCAGGCGGCGTCGGAATCGCCCTGAAGACGCTCCGACCAGCGATCCCTGAGCTGCTCGAGTGCCTGCTCTACCACCCTGCGATCCTGCACGCGGGCACGCGCAATTTCGGCACCCAATGCCGGAATCGCACACCCCTCTTCGGCATGGGTCGCGTGCGCGAAGCTCAGATAGCCGCGCAGACAGCGTGCGAAATCGGCGTCGCCAGCCTGCCTGTCGCCTGCGAGCATGCTGAGACTTTGCGCCATCTCATCTTCGACCAAGGTCGAGAACAGTTCTTTCTTGGAGGCGAAATGACGATAGAAGGCGGCGCCCGAAAGTCCGACCGAACGCATCAGGGTGTCGACCCCGGTGGCTTCGAAACCGCAGCGTTTGCTGAGCGCGCGTGCCTGGCGGATCAGCGTGTGCCGCACCGCCTCCTTATGTTGCGGCGTATATCGCATTGGTCGCTCACCGGTGGAAGATCGAGAACATGGCCGATTGACAGCCCCGCACCCTCAGCATACTGTATTAGTTAACCATCGTTTCGCTTGATGATCAGCAGATAACAAGAGCCACGGAGACCCGCGTTGAAACAAGTCGAATTCTTTCTGGACGTGGGCAGCCCGACCACCTATCTCGCCTGGACACAGCTGCCTGGCATCTGCAAGCGCCTCGACGCGCAGCTGATCTACCGACCCATGCTGCTGGGCGGCGTGTTCCAGGCCACCGGCAACACCACGCCGGCCAGCGTCGCCGCCAAGGGCCGGCACATGAACCGTGACATGGAGCGCTTCGCCAGGCGCTATGGCGTGCCTCTTGCCATCAATCCGTTCTTTCCGATCAATACCCTCTTCCTGATGCGTGTCATCACAGGCGTCCAGATGCGCATGCCCGAGCGCTTCGACGCGATACTTTCGGGCGTCTTCAGGCGCATGTGGGTCGAGCCGGAAAATCTCAACCATCCAGACATCACTGCCAAAGCCTTGAGCGAGGCGGGGTTCGATCCGGCACAGATGCAGGCGCTGTCAGCTGACGCCGAGGTCAAGGCCCGGCTGCGCGCCACCACCGAAGAGGCAGTCGAACGCGGCGCCTACGGTGCCCCGACCATGTTCATTGGAGATGAGATGTTCTTCGGCCAGGATCGTCTGGATTTCATCGCCGAAGAACTGGCGCGCGCCGAGGCTTGAGCGTGACTTGCGAGGCGCGCCTGCCTCGGGGTATATAGCAGCAAGATGGACATTGAGTTCCACTACTACCAGACCTACCTGATCGCGACGCGCGCCGGATTCTCGCCCACCGATGCGTGGCTGATTGCCCATTCGGCGCAAGGCGTCGACGACAACCACATTCCGGTTCGCATGACCGACGTCAACGGACTGGTCTACAACAACCAGATCTCGCAGACCATGGACATCGTGCGTCCTCACGAAGATCTGCTGATCTATCCGATCTTTCACTTCATCCCGGGCGATCCGAATGCCCCCAGCGCGGCACGCGTCGACGGCCGCATCGATCCATGGGTCACCACACCCGACAGCGCACTTGCCAACCAGATGATCGATGCGGCCCTGGCATCGGGCGACCTGTACCGCATCGGCGTGAGCGCGCACGGCTATGTCGATACCTGGGCGCACCAGAATTTTCTTGGCAAGCGTGACACCTTCAACGAGTTTGCGGGCAACGCCTTGATGATGCTGCTCAAGGAAGTGATGGCGGTGGGCCACGCCCATGCAGGCCATCAGCCGGACTGGCCGGGTCTGACCTGGACGGATACGCGCCTGGTGGCCTCGCGCGTCGTCAACCGCGAGCGCTTCATGGATGCGGCCGACCATCTTTTCAGAAAATTCGCACTGCATCTCAATCCAGACATCGATCCGGCGCTGCTGGCCAGCGAGGCGGCAGCGCTCATCAGCGACTTGAGCGCGGATATCGGACCCGACGATCAGACCAATGCACAGGTCACGGCGCGCATCGCTCGATACATCGCACGCAGTCAGCAAGCTGCATACGGCGGGGTCGCAATCCCACGCTATTTCGATGGCGAGTGGTTCGGTGAAGTGATCAGGGAGGACCATGACACGGTCGAGAGCAACG
>CAZZVZ010000216.1:0-5998 GCA_964657655.1 Gammaproteobacteria bacterium
CCTACCATCGGTTCACGAGCAGAAATCGGATCTTCCTTGAATACCACCACGCCCAACACCGCGCCGTACAAGAGCGCGGTGCCGCGCTTTGATACTTCATCAAAGCTGCGCATCGCTATGGCCTTGATGCTTGGCGCGACCCTGTCGGCCTGCGCGCCGATGGCACAAAAAGATCACGCCGGCGAAAATGCGGGCACCGCCGTGGCCAGCACGGCGCCGGTCGCGCCGCATTATCCCGACCACGAGCTCGACGACGCCACATTGTATCAACTGCTGATGGCTGAAATTGAGAGCCAGCGCGGCATGCCCGAGAAGGCCTTCATCGACGAATATGACGTCGCCAGGGAGGTCGGTGACGCACGTCTGGCGCGGCGCGCCACCGAGTTTGCCCTGATGGCACATCAGGCCGGCGGCGCTCTCCAGGGCGCACGCCTTTGGAGCCAGCTCGATCCCTCGTCCGAGGACGCCCGAGCGACGCTGCTCACCATTCTCGTGGCGCAGGCGCGCCTGGACGAAGCCGAGCCGGTGCTGCGCGACATGCTGGCGCGCTCACAGAATCGCCAGGTCACGTTCGAACAGATCGGTCAGACCCTGGCGCGTGCCAGTGACAAGAAGGCTGCCGTTGCACTGCTGCAGCGCCTGGCCCAGCCCTATGACAATCTGCCCCAGGCCCACCTGGCGATCGCGATGGAAGCCTACGGCGCCAACCAGCCGACCCTTGCAGTCAGCGAGGCACGGCGCGCCGCGCAGCTCGATGGCAACGACGAAAACGCGCCGGTTCTGGCAGCCCAGTACCTGCAGTCGACGGACGCTGATGCAGCGGCTTCGATTCTCGAGGACTTTCTCAAGCACCATCCCAATTCCGTGGCGGTACGCATGGCTTACGCACGCTTTCTGGCCGGCCAGAAGCGTTACGAGGATTCCGGCGCGCAGTTCCGCATCATCTTGAAGCAGCATCCACATGACGCTGAAACACTGTACGCGCTCGGGCTGCTTGCCTATCAGGCCGAACGGCTGCCCGAAGCCGAGGAGTATTTCCACCGTTTCATCGCGGTGCGCGAAGGCGAACCCTCGGCTGATGACGCCGACGACAATGATGACGACGATCAGCCCAACGCAAGTGGCGCGCGCAGCGCCAATGCCGGCTACCTGTATCTGGCCCAGATCGCCGAGGACCAGAAGGATTATCCAAAGGCACTCAAGGCGCTCGACAGAATAACGGACGGCGACGAAGCCCTGACCGCGCGACTGCAGCACGCTGCGGTGCTGGCCAAGATGGACAGGCTCGACGAGGCGCGTCAGGAGCTGCACAACCTGCCGGCCCAGAATCAGCGCGAGCGCATCCAGATCGTGCTGACCGAAGCGCAGCTGCTCACGGATGCCAAGCGCGGCGACGACGCATTGAAACTCCTGACCGACGAATTGAAGGTTTACCCGGGCGATCCTGACCTGCTGTACGACGAAGGCATGACGGCAGAACGGCTCAACCGCCTGGAACTGATGGAATCGAGCCTGCGCGAACTGATCCGCATTCATCCAGACAATGCCCAGGCCTACAACGCTCTCGGATACTCCTGGGCGGATCGCAACCTGCATCTCAACGAAGCGCTTGATCTGATCCAGAAGGCCATGATCCTGTCGCCAGATGACGCGTCCATCATCGACAGCCTCGGCTGGGTCGAATATCGCCTGGGCGACAACAAGCAGGCGCTCGACAACCTGATGCGGGCCTACCAGCTGCGCGGTGATGCCGAAATCGCCGTCCACCTGGGCGAAGTGCTGTGGGTCTCCGGACGTCACGACGATGCGCAGAAATACTGGCGCGAAGCCGAGCACAAGGAACCGGGCAATGAAGTGCTGCACGCCACGCTCGAGCGCTTTAACGTCAAGATCGGCGAGCGCTGAAGTGATTGCAAGTCGAGCCGGCCGGGTGGCCGGCGCTCTCGCTCTGGCGATGCTCGCGGGCTGCTCAACACTAAAGCCGGTCACGCTGGATGCCAGCGCCAGCTTCGATGCCCACGGCCGCATGTCGGTCCATTACAAGGACCTCAAGGGCGGCAAGGAAGATACCGTGTTTGGCCGCTTCGAGTGGATCGAACACGGCCCGACGGTCGACCTGGCGCTGCTCGATCCGCTCGGCCAGGGCATCGCCACCGTCCATGCAGCGCCAGGCGATGCGGTCTTGAAGCTTGCCGACGGGCGCGAATTCCATGGCGTCTCGGCCGACCTCCTGACGCTCGAGGCTCTTGGCTACACCGTCCCCGTCGAGGGTCTGCGCAGCTGGCTGATGGGACGCTCGAGCGTGGCCGGCGCCAAACCCGAAGTGAACCCCGACGGTGGCCTGATGCTCAAGGAAGCGGGCTGGATCATCGACTATCCTGCACCCGAGTTGCCACCCAGGCGCATCGACCTGCACTACAGCGGACCTGACATCGCGCTCGACCTGCGGCTTGCGATCGAAGACCCGAGTCTGTCCTAGAGCCGACCGATGCCAGCACAAGACGAGGACCAGCCAGATGCCATGACCGGCTGCCTGGCACCGGCCAAGCTCAACTTGTTCCTGCACGTGGTGGGACGCCGCAGCGACGGCTATCACCTGCTGCAGAGCGTCTTTCAACTGGTCGACCTCGCCGATCGGCTCGATTTTGCTGTGCGCAAGGACGGTGTCATCGAGCGCATAAGCGCGTTTTCGGAGGTGCCGGAGCAAGATGACCTGTGCGTGCGCGCCGCGCGCGCCCTGCAGCAAGCCAGCGGCACATCGCTGGGCGCTGCAATCGCACTGGAAAAGCAGATTCCGATGGGTGGCGGCATGGGCGGTGGCAGTTCGGATGCAGCCACCACCCTGATCGCGCTGAACCGGCTATGGCGGATCGACATGAGCCGCGCCGAACTGGCAGCGATCGGCCTGTCGCTCGGCGCCGACGTGCCGTTTTTCCTGTCCGGACAGAACGCCCTGGTCGAGGGCATCGGCGAAATCATCACGCCAGTGACCACGCCAGGCCGTTGTTATGCGGTGATCCACCCCGGTATATCGGTGCCTACGGCAGCCATATTCGGAGCGCCTGAATTGACAAGAAATACGCTTCCCCTCAAAATGTTGGACTTTTGTGCGGGCGCGCAAGCCGTGGCGACCGAGCGACTCGGCGCCGATTTCGGGCATAACGATCTCGAAATAGTGGCTCGGGCGCGCTTTCCAGAAGTCGCCGAGGCGCTGCAGTGGCTCAGCAGGTTCGGCCAGGCTCGCATGACAGGCTCCGGAGCGTGCGTATTTGCTGCCTGCGAGTCGCCCTCGATTGCCGAGGCGAGTATCGCGGGTCTCCCAAAGACGTGGCGAGGATGGGTGTGTACGAGCCTTGCTCGCCATCCACTTGCCGACTGGTTGCCTGTCGCGTAGGACAAAGATGAATTCAATGCCAGGCCGATAGCCTGGTGTTGGTGCGGTTGCGTTGGGGAGTCGCCAAGCTGGTTAAGGCACCGGATTTTGATTCCGGCATGCGAAGGTTCGAATCCTTCCTCCCCAGCCATTTCCTCATGTGTGCGCAGGCGTCAAGGTAGCTCCATGGCCGATGGTTTGATGGTGTTTACAGGAAATGCCAATCCGCAGCTGGCTCATGCGGTGGCGAAGAACCTGAATCAACCGCTCGGCAAAGCCATGGTGAACCGCTTCTCCGACGGCGAAGTGAACATCGAGGTGCAGGAAAACGTACGTGGCAAGGATGTGTTCGTGTTGCAGTCGACCTGTGCGCCGACCAACGACAACATCATGGAACTGGTCATCATGGTGGACGCCATCAAGCGTTCCTCGGCTGGCCGGATTACTGCCGCAGTACCGTATTTCGGTTACGCCCGTCAGGATCGCCGCCCCCGCTCGGGGCGTGTGGCGATCTCGGCCAAGGTGGTGGCCAACATGTTTGAAGCGGTTGGCGTCGATCGGGTCCTGACCATGGACCTGCACGCTGACCAGATTCAGGGTTTTTTCGATATACCGGTGGACAACATCTACGCCTCGCCGATCCTGCTTGCGGATCTGTACAAGCGCGATGTGTCCAACCTGCAGGTGGTGTCACCCGATGTCGGGGGGGTGGTCAGGGCGCGCGCCTTCGCCAAACGGCTCGACGTCGATCTGGCCATCATCGACAAGCGCCGGCCGCGCGCCAACGTGGCCGAGGTGATGAACATCATCGGCGATGTCGACGGACGCAATTGCGTGATCATGGATGACATGGTCGATACCGCCAACACCCTGTGCAAGGCTGCGCAGGCGTTGAAAGAGCGCGGTGCCTTAAGTGTCATGGCCTACTGCACCCACCCGGTGCTGTCTGGCGGAGCAGTACAACGCATTGAGACGTCTGCGCTCGACGAGATGGTGGTGATGGATACCATCCCACTTAATCGGGATGCGCAAAAGTGCAGCAAGATTCGCCAGTTGTCGTGTGCGCCGCTGTTGGCCGAGACCATCATCCGCATCAGCAACGGTGATTCGGTCAGTTCGCTGTTCGCGGATTAGCCAGTACAGCAGAAGCAAGGCAGTACCGATTTGATTCAAACGCCCGCTTCGGGCGGGCCTTCGGGCCACACGAAGCACCTTTCTGTCTGGTCGCGGACAGTCAACCTTTTGGAGAATGTTATGAAAGTCGTCGCTCAATTGCGCGAACTGCAAGGTACGGGTGCGAGCCGCCGCCTGCGTCGCGCTGGCAAGGTCCCCGGTATCGTGTACGGAAGCAGTGCCAAGCCGGTCGCCATCGAACTCGACCACAACGGTCTGTTCCATGCGCTGCGCAAGGAATCATTCCACTCGTCAATCCTCGAACTCGAAGTCGATGGCAAGGACGTCCAGCAGGTGCTGTTGCGTGACGTGCAAATGCACGCATTCAAGCCGCAAGTGCTGCACGTCGATTTCCAGCGCGTCGCTGCTGACCAGAAGATTCACGTCAAGGTGCCGCTGCACTTCTTGAACGCTGAAGTCTCGCCAGCCGTGAAGCAAAACGGCGCCGTGGTCAGCCACGTGTTCACCGAAATCGATATCACCTGCCTGCCGAAGGATCTGCCTGAGTTCATCGAAGTCGATCTGTCGAGCCTAGCTGTCGGTCAGACCATTCACTTGGCTGACCTGAAGCTGCCCGACGGCGTCAGCGTAGTCTCGCACGAGAACCCCGTGGTCGTGACGGTCACCGTGCCGCGCGGCATGGAAGAAGCAGCGCCTGCTGCTGAGGCAGCTGCCGCAGCACCTGCTGCCGGAGCCGCACCGGCCGCGCCTGCTGACAAGAAGTAACGCCTGCGCGCCTTGTGGCGCGAGGCAGATATCCCCGCGCGAGTCTAATAACTTTCGCGGGGATTTTTTTCGGCGCCAAGCGCCGCATTCACGCGCTCGATCGTGACGGTCAATGGCACCGCGCCGGCACGCTAGAATGGCCGCGCATTCGAAAAACCTGATTTTTATGGCCATCAAATTACTGGTTGGACTCGGCAACCCTGGCAGTCAATACCAGGACACGCGTCACAACGCCGGCTTCTGGCTGGTTGAGCGCTTTGCCCAGTCAAAAGGGGCGTCCCTTGCCGTCAACAAGGGCTTTTTCGGTCGCGTCGGCAAGAACGGCGCGACCCACCTGCTGTTGCCAGAAACCTTCATGAATCGCTCCGGGCAAGCGGTTGCAGCACTGGCTCATTTCTACAAGATTGCCGTCGACGAGATCCTCGTGGCACACGACGAACTCGATCTGCTGCCAGGCTTCGCCAAGATCAAGAAGGGGGGCGGCCATGCCGGCCACAATGGTCTGCGCGACATCACCGCGTCGCTCTCCTCAGGTGATTTCTGGCGCCTTCGCATCGGCATTGGTCATCCCCGTACGCTCAATCTGAACTCCGAGGTGGTCAATTTCGTGCTCGATCGACCGCGTCGCGAAGAGCAGACCGAGATCGATGAGACGATTGAGCGCAGCCTCCAGGTGCTGCCCGAATTGCTGGCCGGCCAGTTTGAAGTCGCCACCATGAAGTTGCA
>CAZZVZ010000217.1:0-5963 GCA_964657655.1 Gammaproteobacteria bacterium
CGTCTATGTGCTTGACGGCAACATCCTTTTCACCACATTCGCCGCCGCCGTGAGAAATCGATCGCAGGCGGGAGAGATTGAATCCGCAGTTGTTGTGGGGATTTCAGGTGGCGACGGCGAACATGCAATGGATCGAACATTTGACTTTACAAGCGCCGATCTCACGACTGAAGAGAAGGAACTTGTGAAGGATCGTGGTGCGCCTCCTCGCTTTGGAGGATCGGCGAAGTTCCTTCGCGTGCTGCAAGACGAGATAAAACCAAAGGTCGCTCGCCTGACGGAGGTCGATCCGACGCGCGATACATTGTTCGGGTGGTCACTTGGCGGCCTCTTCGTCATGCAGACACTGTTTGAGCATCCAGGCGATTTCCAAACCTTTGTCGCTCTCAGTCCGTCGCTGTGGAGGAGTGGCCGCGAGATCTTTGGCGAAGTCCCCGCGTTCGATGCCGTGGTCGCCGCGAATCACGACCGGCCGCGGTTGTTCCTTGGGGGTGGGAGCACCGAAGAAGAAGCGCCTGCCGGGCTCACGGCGGACGGGTTGTCGCACGACCAGCTTGTGGTAGAGCTGCACTATTCGCGCATGACGAGTAACGTCATCGAGATGGCGACGCTCCTGGAACCCATTTTCGCTGGCCATCAACTGGATTTCAAGACGAAGATATTTGCGGGTGAATCTCACAACAGTGTTCCCTGGGCTGCAATGAACTCTGTCCTCGACTTTGCCTTGCGGCAGAACACTCCAGACCAGCCGTAGCTCCGGGTGTCAGACGACACTTTGCAGTTGTTCGATTGGCACAAACCGACCGGGAGCTCTGGTCCCGACGCACGGCCTGCCGCAGTTTTCTCGGCAAGCCGAACTCGGGTCAAAGGGACGTACAGCCGGAAGTCAGAGGACTTGTCACATCTTATGCGAGCTGGCCATCGACGGCCGCCGCGCTGGGCTCGTCGTTGCGACGTGCCCTCGCCATGCACTGGCGCCATTGGACGTTGAACGGTGCCACGTTCCAGATGAAAGGCTTCAACAAAACTTCAGAAATCCTTCAGCTTCGAAGACACAGGATTTGCTATGTTGGTCTGGCACTGACGCTAAGACTCGCTGAATGCAGGAGGCACGAGTTCATCGTCTTCTCGACCGTACCATCGTCAAACCGGGAGATTTCAATGCATCGAACCGTTACTCGAATCATGATCGCCGACCCACATCCGTTGATCCTGGCTGGTCTGCGGGAAACGGTCAGGACACAACCTGACTTTGAACTGGTCGGTACAGCGGGGACCGGACCGGACGCCTTAAGACTCCACGAACAGCTACGACCAGAGGTCCTCATCACTGATTTACTCCTGGCAGGCATGTCGGGGGTCGACGTGATTCGGGCCGTGCGTCTCACCAGCCCTTCAGCGAAATCGATCGTCCTGACCAGCATTGCTGCTGAAGAAAATATTTTCCAGGCCCTGCAGGCTGGGGCGCGAGGTTATCTGCTCAAGGAAACCAGTGCAGAAACGCTGCTTGACTGCGTCAGGGCGGTGGCAGCCGGTCGACGCTACCTCACGCCGTCAGTCGCCGCGACCCTCGCCAACCGCTTCGACTCTGAACAACTGTCGCAACGTGAGAAGCAAGTTCTGGCGCTGGTCGCAGATGGACGATGCAACAAGCATATCTCACGAGATATCGGAATTACCGAGGGGACGACCAAGTTTCACCTGAACAATATCTTCGGGAAGCTGGGGGTCAACTCCCGATCTGCCGCAATCAACGTTGCGCTCAAGCGCGGACTGATCCGGATTTGACAGGACCCGCGTCGCGGTGTCGAGAAAGCGGCCGATTCCAGCTTGGGGGCCAGGGCGTCGTGATCCAGGTTCGATAGGCAGCCGGATTCGAGCAGCTCCCCGAATGGGTTTTGTCATGCACACAACGGGTTGAGCATCTTGATCGGAAAACGGACGGACCTCGCTTGAGAGTCCAGATCGTTGACCCGCTTTTGGGCTCTTCCTCTTCCCACGACTTTCTGAATTGCAGGGGCCACTGTGAACCGATCAGGCAAATCGACACGTTCCTTCCAGTCAGGCTTTAGAAGTGTATTCGCAGCACTCTCTCCTGCGAAGCGGCGATGCGCGCTGAGCGGAGGTGAGCTCTTTAGCGCCGAACAGGAGCTCGCCTATCTCAGGCATGCGTACGATGCTCTCCAGGAATCGGAGCGAATCGCGCGGCGCCGTCATGGCTTGCTGATTTCAAGGCTTGGTCATGAATTGCGAACCCCACTCGCGCCACTGATGGCGGTGGCCGGAATCTTGAAACACTGCAAGTCTGAAGTCGAGGTATTGGCCTCGGCGGGTGCGGTGATCGAGCGACAGGTTTGGTATATCGGCAGAATCGTCGATGATCTACTGGTCGCGATCCGATCGGACTGTGACACGCTAGGACTTATTCTGGAGAGCGTCGATCTGAGTTCTCTGGTCCAAGAAACTATCGCTGTGATGAAGCCGCTGTTTGACAACCGGCATCAAGAACTTTGCATAAGCAATACCCTTGACGGCCGCAAGTTGCGCCTCGATCGCCTTCGTATCATGCAAGTCCTGGTCAACTTACTCGAGAACGCCTCCCGCTACACGCAAGATGGGGGAAGGATTCATATCTCCTTGCGGATGATCGCCCCGGAGGTCGAAATTGAAGTCAGCGACACAGGTATTGGCATATCCGAATCGATGCTATCGACCATCTTCGAAGCTTACTCGCGCGAAAACGAGGCAATCGCGTTTCATAAAGACGGGATGGGAATCGGCTTGAGCGTGGTGCACGAAATCGTGAAGGCCCACGGTGGTCGCGTCACAGCCTCCAGCATGGGGCGCGGCCACGGCAGCAGTTTCATCGTCGGTCTGCCCTTGAGGGAGATCCAGAACGGGCCGGCCGGCCTTTGAAGCGTCAGCGCACCACGTCCGACGTCTCGACCAGCGCACCTGTTAGGCGCCGATCCCGCTCAAAAAATCGAGAAATGATTTGCCGGAACGCTGATCGGAACTGGAGGCGGGGGTCGGAATCGAACCGGCGTACACGGCTTTGCAGGCCGCTGCATGACCACTCTGCCACCCCGCCATGGGGTGTGCTGGCGCGCATTGTATCGGCAGGCCGAGAAACCTGCTGGGCGCCGCTCAGGTAACAAAAAAGGGAAGCCCGGCTAGAACAAGGCTTCCCTTCTGGAACCTGGAGCGGGAGACGAGTCTCGAACTCGCGACCTCAACCTTGGCAAGGTTGCGCTCTACCAACTGAGCTACTCCCGCATTGCAAGGGGCGCATATTACCGAAGCGGGCCCTCCCTGTCAAAACGAGCTGCCCGACCCCACCTTTTGGATGCGACGCGGCTGCCCCGGTTTTTTGCTGGCATCTCCCGCAAAAACCAGCCTGCAGCAGTCGCTCGAGCGGCGCAAACGATGCGCTTTCGGAACGTCTTTCGTCGCGCTTGCTAAAATGGCGCCAGAAAAACTAGATGCCCTCCTTCAAGCTTCCTGCACCAGGTCAACGTCTTCAACTCGCCACTCCCCATGGCTCGGGAGATGCGTGGCTGATTGCGCGCGCCGCCAGCATGCAGGCAGCAGCGGGCAGCATGCTGACGGTGGTGTGCGCCCAGGCCGCCGACGCGCAGCGGCTGCTCGAGGAACTCAAGTTCTTCGCACCGACACTGCGCGCCAGTTTGCTGCCGGACTGGGAAACACTGCCGTACGACCAGTTTTCACCGCACCAGGACCTGGTCTCGGAGCGTCTTGCCACGCTCTATTGCGTGCAGAGCCGGCAATGCGATGTGCTGCTGGTGCATGCCAGCACTGCGACCTATCGTCTCGCACCGCCCGCCCACCTGGCTGGCTACACCTTTTTCTTTCGGCAAAAGGAAAAACTCGATGAAGCCCGCCTGCGCAGCCAGCTGACGCTGGCCGGTTACCAGAACGTCACCCAGGTCATGTCGCCCGGTGAATACAGCGTGCGTGGCGGCCTGATCGATCTGTTCCCGATGGGATCGGTGGTGCCCTACCGGCTCGATCTGTTCGGAGACGAGATCGAGACCATCCGCACCTTCGATGTCGATACCCAGAGAAGCCTCTACCCGGTGCCCGAAGTCCGCCTCCTGCCCGGGCGCGAGTTTCCGCTCGACGAAGCGGCGCGCACGGCGTTTCGCGGCCGCTGGCGTGAGCAGTTCGAGGGAGACCCCTCCAAGATCAGCATCTACAAGGACATCGGCCAGGGCATCCCGTCGGCCGGAATCGAGTACTACCTGCCCTTGTTCTTCGATCAGACCGCGACCCTGTTTGACTATCTGCCAGCAGGCAGTGTGATTGCGACACTGGGCGACATCGATGGCGCCCTGCAGCGCTTTTTTGCGGATGCAGAAAGTCGTTTTCGCTTCCTGTCGGCCGATCGCGAAAGACCGCTGCTGCCGCCCGAGCGCCTGTTCCAGCCGGCCGAGGAGTTCTTTACTGCCGCCAAGGCCTATGGCCGCATCGTGATCGGCACGGCCAGCGGCGAATCCGAATACACGCTGCCCTGCCCTGCGATTGCAGTCGACCGCCGGGCGGAAGATCCGCTGGCGCGCTTCAAGGCCATGATGGCCGCAACCAGCAATCGGGTGCTGCTGATTGCCGAGTCGCAGGGACGGCGCGAAACCATGCTGCAGTACCTGGCCGAGTACCGCGTCAAGCCCGACCCGGTCGACGACCTGACTGCCTTCGAGAGCAGCGGCAGCGATTTCGGGCTTTGCGTCGGCTCGCTCGCCAATGGCTTTGGCATCGTCGAATCGAAGCTGCTGCTGGTGACCGAAACCGAGCTGTACGCAGGCAGCGCCGCACGACGCGTGGGCAAACGCCAGCAGGAGCGCGTCAGCAACGTCGAGATGATGGTGCGCGACCTGTCCGAATTGCGCATCGGCGACCCGGTGGTGCACGCCCAGCATGGGATCGGTCGCTATCTCGGTCTCGCCAGCATGGATCTGGGCGAGGGCACCACCGAATTCCTGCACCTCGAATACGCCGACAAGACCAAGCTCTACGTGCCGGTGTCGCAGCTGCATGTCATCTCGCGCTATTCCGGGGCAGCCAGCGACGACGCGCCGCTGCACGCGCTTGGCTCGGGACAGTGGGAAAAAGCCCGAAAGCGTGCTGCCCAGCAGGTGCGCGATACCGCTGCCGAGCTGCTCAATATCTACGCCCGCCGCGCCGCACGCCAGGGTCACGCCTTCACTTTCTCGAGTCACGACTACGAGGCCTTTGCCGAATCCTTCGGCTTCGAGGAAACGCCCGATCAGGCGGCCGCCATCCAGGCGGTGCTGGGCGACATGACCTCCGGCAAGCCGATGGACCGGCTGGTGTGCGGCGACGTCGGCTTTGGCAAGACCGAAGTGGCGCTGCGCGCGGCGTTCGCAGCCGTGATGGGCGGCAAGCAGGTGGCCATCCTCGCACCCACCACGCTCCTGACCGAGCAGCACTTCCAGACCTTTAGCGACCGCTTCGCCGACTGGCCCGTCAAGATCGCCGAACTGTCGCGCTTTCGATCGAGCAAGGAGGTGGCGCTCGCCATCAAGGGCATCAACGATGGCACCATCGACATTGTCATCGGCACGCACAAGCTGTTGTCGTCCGAAATCCACTTCTCGCGCCTGGGTCTTGTCATCATCGACGAAGAGCACCGCTTCGGGGTGCGCCAGAAGGAACGCATGAAGGAGCTGCGTACCGAGGTCGACGTACTGACACTGACCGCCACACCGATTCCGCGCACGCTCGGCATGAGCCTCGAGGGTATTCGCGATTTCTCGGTGATTGCAACGGCGCCGCAAAAGCGCCTTGCCATCAAGACCTTCGTCAGGCGCGAGACCGATGGCACGATTCGCGAAGCAGTGCTGCGCGAGCTAAAGCGCGGTGGTCAGGTCTATTTTCTGCACAATGAAGTCGACACCATCGCCAACCGGCGCGCCTCCCTCGAG
>CAZZVZ010000218.1:0-5962 GCA_964657655.1 Gammaproteobacteria bacterium
CGCTTTGCGCTGGATTTGGAATGGTTACCGGACCGCCTGGCAGCGTGTCCAGGAAATCAAGATTGTCGTCACTCGAACTCAAACTCGCCCCACTTCAGCACGTGCGCGGACGTTCACTCTAACGTCCGGCGCCAAAACGGCAATCAGGCCGGCGTGATTGGCCGCCCGGCTGTTGTTTTTGCGTCCTGCCGTCGAGTCCCGGTGTTTCGGCAACCACAAGAAGCGCGTCGCGCCAACGGCCAGCGCTGATGCCTGATTGACACGCACTGCATGGCTTCGAGCCACACACGCGAGCTGCCCTTTGACGGATCGATTGCATTGCGCCGCGTGCAAGCTGCGCTGACGCATCGCACAAAATCGGCACGCTTCATGCTTTTGCGCCATCCATCGCCACAGAGCGATTGAAAAAATAAAAGCGTGATCCGTGGCGCAAGCCAGGACCTCACGTGCTGTCGGGCAACTCTTTTTTTGATTGGGGATTCGAATCGATTCATACGAGCGACGCCACGCCATCGGTGCGGCCGCGCACAACGTGCGTGCGATGAGCGTTGAAGCTCGGGCAGCGCGCGCATTGATGCGCCGTGCACCACACAAATGGCGCGCGCACCCAACGAGTGCACAGCCGATGTCCCGATTTGCAAGCCGCCTGGCAACACCTTTTGCTGCTCCAGTTTCTTTGTCCTACCTCCACTAAAAAATGATCTATCGCTCAGGGATTCGCATGAAAAAGTCGGTGCACAAGTTGAGTGTTGTCGCGATGCTGTTGAGCTCGGGCTCGGTGTTCGCCCAGAGCGCCCCGGCCGGCGACGACAGTTCGCTCGATCGCGTCATCGTGACCGGCACGAGAACCAGTGGCCTGAAAGCCTCGGACAGTGCCGAGCCGGTCGAAATCCTTGATGCAGCAACGCTCTCTCGCACCGGTCAGCCGGATCTGATCCAGGCACTGGCTCAGAACCTGCCGTCGTTCACAGCGCAGCCAACCGGCTTTGACCTGGCCAACATCACCCTGTCTGCAGCGCTGCGCGGCCTGAACCCGAATGACACGCTGATCCTCGTCAACGGCAAGCGCCTGCACGGCACGGTCAACCTCGCGGTCGACATCGGCTCCCCCTACCAGGGTGCAGCAGCACCAGACCTGAGCTACATCCCGGTGGCGGCCATCGATCACATCGAAGTGCTCGAAGACGGCGCTGCCGCCCAGTACGGGACCGACGCCATTGCGGGCGTCATCAACATCATCCTCAAGACCAATACCTCGGGTGGCATCCTGAACCTGAACGGTGGCGGCTACTACGACGGCGGTGGCGGCACGGTGGACGCGTCGGCCAACGTCGGCTTCTCGCCACTGACCAACTCGTTCGTCAACCTCACGGTCGAGACCAAGACGCACCAGTTCAGCAGCCGCGGCGATACCGATCCGCGCGTGGTCGATCCGGCCGTGATCGCCGCCAATCCGGGCATTCAGAACTTTCCGCAATACCCGTATCAGAACCAGATTTCGGGCGATGCCCAATATCGCCAAAGCGTGGTGGCCGTCAACGCCGGCATGACCTTGAGCGACTCGCTGCAGTTCTACGCGTTCGGCACCTACGGCACCAAGAACGCGTCATCGTACGAGAACTATCGCCTGCCCTCGATCCTGCCGGCCATCTATCATCTGGGCTTCAACCCGAGCGAGGCGATCGACGAGGACAGCTACACCACCACAGTTGGCTTCAAGGGCAAGGTGTTTGGTGACTGGAACTGGGACATCAGCAGCACCTACGGCCTGGACGAGGATCACATCGGCCTGAACGATTCGGGCAACGTCAGCTACTTCGCTGCCTTTGGAACCTCCCCGACGCACTTCAACGAGGGCGAGTTCTACGGCACGCAGTGGACCAACAATATCGATATCTCGAAAGAATTCAATGTCGGCCTGAAGGAACCGCTGACCTTCTCGTTCGGTGCCGAGAACCGGCGCGAGACCTACCAGATCGTGGAAGGCGATTACTACTCGCGCTATGGCTCGGGCCCGCAGTCATTCCCGGGTTTTACCTCGACCGATGCGGGCGAGCACTCGCGCCAGGTGAATGCCGGATACTTCGAAATCAACGTGGTCCCGATCGACCACCTGACGCTTGACGGTGCGGCACGCTACGAAAGCTACGACGACTTCGGCAACGCCACGGTCGGCAAGCTGACGGCACGCTACGATGTGACACCCAGGTTCGCGCTGCGCGGCACCATCTCGGACGGCTTTCGGGCGCCGACGCTGGCCGAAGAGTATTACTCGAGCACCAACGTGTCACCGGTGTCGGCCTTCGTGCAACTGCCGCCCAACTCGCCAGGTGCACGGCTGGTCGGCGTCGACGGCCTGAAGCCCGAGACCTCGAAGAACTTCAGCTTCGGCTTCGTGGCAGAGCCGATGCCGAAGCTGACCACCTCGCTCGACATCTACCAGATCGCCATCACCAATCGGGTGGTCGGCAGCGGCAACGTCTACAACTCCGTGTCAGGCACCAACATCACGTCGCCTGCGGTATCGGCAGCGATTGCCGCCAACGGCAACATCATCGATCCGCTGGCACAGACTGGCATCAACATCTTCACCAATGCTGCCAACACCCGCACACGTGGCCTGGAAGGCGTGCTTGGCTATGCATCTGACTATGCGCAATATGGCAAGGTCGACTGGTCCGCGGCACTGAACTACAACCAGACCTCGCTCACCAAGATCAACTCGGCCCCAGCCCAGATCGCCCCTCAGGTGCTGCTCAGCCCCGGGGCAATCTCGGACCTGACCACCGCATCGCCAAAGTTCCGCGTCAACCTGGCCGCTTTCTGGCACATGGGCCCCTACTCGGTCAATCTGCGCGAGACCGTGTACGGACGCTCATCGGAAATGGAAGTGGGTGAAGATGGCGTGACCTACTACAAGTCGGTGATCAACACCACGGCGCTGACCGATCTCGAGTTGAGCTACCATTTCACCAAGCAGCTGACGTTCTCGGCGGGCGCCAACAACCTGTTCAATCAGTATCCGGACAAGTACAACTCGGCCTACACCGCGCAACAGCGCGCAGCTGACGACAACGGCGCGGTGAGCGTCTATCCGACCTTCTCGCCATTTGGCATCAACGGTGGTTACTACTATGGCCGGATTACCTATACCTTCTAACGTCGACTGGTAACAAAACGGCCAAGAGAGGCATTGCTTCTCTTGGCCGTTGTCATATGTGCCAGAGCGTCATCGGCAGCAGGCTGCCAGTTACCGCCCGCACCCGGGCACTATCAGGAAAGATTGCATGGTTACTCGACGCCAACTCTTAAGCATGGTGGGCAAGGCCGCTGGTGGCAGCGCCATGTACCAGGCCATGACCGCACTCGGATTTGCAGAGCCCTCCCCTTTTTCGGGTCCGATCAATCTGCAGGGCGCTCCCAAGGGCACCAGCGTGCTGATTCTGGGTGCCGGTGTGGCCGGGCTGGTGGCAGCCTACGAATTGCGCCGTGCCGGCTACAAGGTCAAGGTACTGGAATTCAACCACCGTGCCGGAGGTCGCGCCTGGACCATCCGCGGCGGCGACGAATACACCGAGCTTGGCGGCGCCAAGCAGCACTGCGAATTCGACCCGGGCCTGTACATCAACCCAGGACCCTGGCGGCTGCCGTTTCATCATCATGGCATCTTGCATTACGCACGCATGCTCAAGGTACCGCTGGAACCATTCATGCAGGTCAACTACAACGCCTACCTGCATTCGAGCAAGGCCTTCGGCGGCAAGCCGCAGCGCTTTCGTTACGTGCAGAGCGACTATCAGGGCCATGTCGCCGAACTGCTCGCCAAGGTGGTCAACAAGGGCCAGCTCGATATGCCGCTGTCCGCCGAAGACAAGGACAAGCTGCTCGAATCGCTGCGCGAGTGGGGCGCCCTGACCCAGGACTACCGCTATACGGCGGGTACCGAATCGAGTCTCAGACGTGGCTATGACGTCTTTCCCGGCGGCGGCCTGATGCCGGCGCCGGTGCCCTCCACCCCGCTCGACCCGGGCGAGCTGCTCAATTCCAATCTCTGGAGCAACATTTCGGCAGGCAACGAATACGAGCACCACTCGGCCATCTTCCAGCCGGTCGGCGGCATGGATCAGGTGGCGCTTGCGATCTACGCGCAGGTCAAGGACCTGGTGCAGTTTGGCGCCAAGGTCACCAAGATCGATCAGGACGCCACCGGCGTGACCGTGACCTACACCGACAATCCGGGCGCCGGCAGCAGCGCTCATCTCGCCAAGGCTGACTGGTGCCTGTGCACCATTCCACTGTCCATCCTGTCGCAGATCGATATCACCGTCGGCGACGACATGCACGCCGCGATCAATGCCGTGCCCTACGAGGGATCGGTCAAGATCGGCCTGCAGTTCAAGCGCCGCTTCTGGGAACAAGATGACGACATCTATGGCGGTATCAGCTATACCGACCTGCCTGTCCAGATCCTCGGCTATCCGGCCACCGGCTATGGATCGACGGGCAAGGGGGTGATGCTGGGCGCCTATATCTGGGGCAGCAACGCCTACGAGTTCACCTCGATGCCGCCGGCCGAACGCATCCGCATGGCGCTCAAGTACGGCGCGCAGATCCATCCGCAGTATCACGAGGAGTTCGACTGCGGCGTGGCGGTGGGCTGGAACCGCGTACCCTTCATCAACGGCTGCTTCGGTTCCTGGACACCCCAGTCACGCGACAAGCACTACCGCAATCTGTGCCAGATCGACGGCCGCATTGCACTGGCAGGCGAACACGCTTCGCTGATCCCCGCGTGGCAAGAAGGTGCTGTGCTGTCTTCACTTGATGCCATTTCGCGCATGCATCAGCGCATTACCGCCGCCTGAGGCGACCGAACGAGGACTCAAATGACAAGCAGATCGCGCCTTCTGGGCGGCATCATCCCGTTCGCCAGCTGCCTCGTGTTGCTGGTGTCGAGCAGCAGCCTGGCCGCAGAAAGCGCCGACCCGCCGGTGTCGGCCAACTATCTGCACTTCGACGAGGACAGCGGCGCCCGGCTCTATACGGGTGTGTGTCAGGCCTGTCACATGGACGAGGGCCAGGGCGCAAGCGGCGCCGGCGCGTTCCCGGCACTCAAGGCCAACCCGCGTCTGGCGGCTGCCGCCTACCCGATCTACAACATCCTGCACGGCAAGGGCGGCATGCCGCCGGTCGGCGTCATGATGAGTGATGCGCAGGTGGCCGATGTGGTCAACTATCTGCGCAGCCATTTCGACAACCACTACAGCGACATCGTGACCCCAGATGACGTCAAGCGTCTGCGCTAGAGCCGTCTTCTCGCCCCATCATTTCTCGAAAGGAACGTCCTTGAAACCATCTGCACGCGCGGCCGCAGTCTTCTGCACACTGGCGTTGCTGGCCTCGTCGAACTGCCTGGCTGAAGACGTCTCAAGACTCAAGCTCGTCAATTCGGACTTCCCGATTGCAGCCGCAGTCGAAGTTCCGGCCGGCAAGAGCACGGTCTATGTCAGTGGCGCTGGCGCCGCGATCGCCAATCCGTCAGCACCCGCCAACAGTATCGAGGCTTACGGCGACACCAAGACGCAGACCATCAGCGCGCTGAACAGTATCGCGGCCACCCTGAAACGCATGAATCTGGAGATGAAGGACGTGGTCAAGATGGACGTGTTCCTGGTGGGTGATCCGGCCCGAGGCGGCAACATGGATTTCGCCGGATTCATGGAAGGCTACCGCATGTACTTCGGGACACCAGAACAACCCAACCTGCCGGCCCGCTCGGCCATGCGTGTGGCGGGGCTCGCTGCGCCCGGCTGGCTGATCGAGATCGAAGTCACGGCAGTACGGCCCTAGCAGGAAGACCGGGCGGCCCTCACAGATGTGCCGCGTGGGCGTGGCGAGGAGCCGATGAAGGCCAGGCCTTAGAATGGGGGTGACGCGAGCGCATCGCACGTGTCGCCCAACT
>CAZZVZ010000219.1:0-5946 GCA_964657655.1 Gammaproteobacteria bacterium
AGCCATCCATACCGGGCAGCCCGATATCGAGCAGGGCCACTTCGGGCGCGAAGTCAGCAGCAAGCTTCAAGGCCGAGGTCGGGTCAGAAGCGCTCACCACGTTGTAGCCGTCGATGCGCAGCACCTCCTCGAACATCGAGACAATGTCGCTGTTGTCATCGACCACGAGGATGCGGCGTCTTTGGCGCGGTGCGATGGCGTCGGCCGCGCCGGGCAAACCAGGAGCTTCAGGTGACAGGGTCACCGCATCAAGACGCGGCAGGCGCACGCTGAACTTGCTCCCGAGCCCGGTGCCCTTGCTGGTCGCCGAAATGGTGCCGCCATGCAGCTCGGTAATGTTCTTGGCGATCGCAAGTCCGAGCCCGATACCGCCGCGCGCCCGGTCCACACTTTGCCGCTCCTGCACGAACTTGTCGAAGATGAACGGCAGGCTTGCAGCCGAGATACCGACGCCGTTGTCTTCTACTTCGACCACCACATCGTCGCCTTCGGCGAATGCGCGCAACTCGATGGTTCCCTCTGGATCGGTGTACTTGGCGGCGTTGGTCAGAAGATTGGCCAGCACCTGAGACAGGCGGGCCCGGTCTGCCGAGACGGTTAAACCCGATTGCGACACATCGCCCTTGAAGACGTGGCGGCGTTCTTCCATCAATGGGCTGGCCAGTTCCACGGCGCGCGCCGCCACGCTGTTGATTTCCATCGGCTCGAGCTTCAGGGCGATCTTGCCTTGCGCGATGCGTGACACGTCAAGCAGGTCGTCCACCAGGCGGATCATGTGCTGCGTCTGGCGCTCGATGATGGCTCTTTCGCGCGCCATCGCGGTATCACCGCGCATGCGCATGATTTCGAGCGCAATCGAAATGGGGGCTAGTGGATTGCGCAACTCATGCCCGAGCATCGCCAGAAATTCGTCCTTGGTGCGACTCGCAAGCTCGAGACTCTGTCCAGCGCGAGTCGCAGCGGTGACGTCGGTGCACACCACGGCGATTGCGTCGACCTTGCCGTCCACGTCGTAGAGCGGCTGCCAGACGATGTCGAAGTAGCATTCCTGCATGCTCTGGTTCGGGCCGTTGCGCACGTCGATTTTGTAGGAGGTGGCCAGAAACGGCTTGCCGGTCTGATAGACATCATCGAGCATCTCGTAAATGCGCTGGCCGGCCAGCTCGGGAAGCGCCTGTCTGATGGACAGTCCGAGCACAGGACGGTTGTCGATCAGCGCCAGGTAAGCCGGATTGGCCAGCTCATAGATCTGCTCGGGCCCGCGCAGTATGGCAATGCCCACCGGCATCTGCTCGAAGATGCGCGTCATGCGCCGGTAGCTTTCCTGCTCGACCGTGAGGGCTCTGAGCTTTTGCAGCTGGGAATCGATGCGCGCCACAAGCTCGGGCCCGGAAAATGGCTTGACCAGATAATCGCTGGCGCCCGCCTGCAGTCCTTCGATGCGCGCCTCGTCGCCGGCACGTGCCGACAGAAGAATCACCGGCAGAGTGGCAGTTTTCCTGTCGCTTTTCAGTGCAGCGATCAGACCAAAGCCGTCAAGCTCGGGCATCATCACGTCGCTCAGCACAACCTCGGGCCTGTGCTGCGCAATCATGGCAAGCGCAATGCGGCCGTTGGCCGCCGTCTCGACACTCCAGTATTCCTCGAGCAGTCGCTTCAGATAGGCGCGCATGTCCGGATTGTCGTCGACCACCAGAATCTTGCTGATACGGCTGATGGTGCTGCCAGCCACGGAATCGCTCGCTGTTGCAAGGCTCGGGGCTGGCTGTTCACCGAGCCAGCTGGCCGCTTCACTGGTGAAGGTCTCGGCCACCACGCGGCGGCTGATGCTCGGTGCTTGCTCGCTGATGAGGTGCTGCGGCAGGTGATCGCGACCGGCAGGAATGGCGACCACGAAGCGCGTGCCGCGCCCGGGTTCGCTTTCGGCTTCGATCGAGCCGCCGTGCAGTTCGACCAGGTCCTTGACCAGCGCGAGCCCGATCCCCGAGCCCTCGTGGGTCCTCGAGCGGGTCCCCTCGACGCGGTGGAAACGTTCGAACAGGCGCGGCAGCGCGTCAGCCGGAATGCCGACGCCCGTGTCGGTGACGGCAAGCATCACCATATGGTCGCGTTCGGCAAGGTCGATCGTGATCGAGCCTGTGAAGGTGAACTTGAAAGCGTTGGACAGAAGATTGAGAACGATCTTCTCCCACATCAATGGATCCACATACACCGGCTGTGTCAGCGTCGGGCAGTGCACCTCGAGCTGCATGCCAGCGCTCTCGACCAGCGAGCGAAAGCCGCTCGCCAGATCGATGGTGAGTTCTGCCAGATCGACAGGCGCGTATGAAGCGTCCATGCGACCTGCCTGCGTTCTCGAGAAATCGAGCAGCGTGTTGACCAGCTTTTGCAGACGTAACGCATTGCGCTGCATCAGTGTCAGCCGTTCCTTGAGAATCTCGTCCGGACTCGATGCGGCAGCGCGTATCGCATCGCCCAGCGGTGCCAGCATCAGTGTCAGCGGTGTCCTGAACTCATGGCTGACATTACTGAAGAATACAGTCTTGGCACGATCGAGTTCGGCCAGTGCCTCGACCTGGCGATGCTGCTCTTCTGCGATACGCGCATTGCTGAGCGCCGAATCGATCTGATCGACCAGCAGATCGAAGAAAGTGCGGTATTCGGTATCGAGCAGGCGCGCCGGGTTGACACCCGCCACCACCAGCCCGATGGGGCGGTCGGCGGTGCGTGTCGACATCGGCAGCAGCACCACTTCACGAACTTCCTGGTCGGCCAGGCCGCGAGGAAGTGTGCCCAGCCCGTCGGTACTGAACGCAGTCTGTGCGCCGCGCAGCATGGCTTCGCGTACCAGCGACTGCAATGGCCCATCGTCACCGTCTTCCAGACTGATGCGCAGCGGACTGGCGCCTTCACCGGCATCGATGCGGACCGACTGCTCGAGGACCAGAGCGCGTTCTTCAGGCCGGAACAGATAAATCAGTGCGAACGGAATATCGCCCGGGTTATCGGCAAGCGTCGCGGCTGCCGTGGCACAGGCTGCCTCGATGTAGCGTTCATTGAGCGCGTTGGACGACAGTTTGGCGAGCGTGCGCAGCCGCCTTGCGTTGAGGATCTTCGACGTGACTTCAGTGGACGGGCAAAAAAGACCGGACACCTTGCCGTTGGTATCGGCGATCGGGCTGTAGGAAAAAGAGAAGTAAGTCTCTTCCAGATAGGAGCCGCGATCCATGAAGAGTTCAACGTCGTCGACGAAGGTGGCTTCGCCCTGCTGAAACACCTTTTCTGCGAGCGGCCCGCAGAAGTCCCAGATTTCGGCCCACACAACGTGGGCGGGACGGCCAAGTGCGCCCGGATGCTTGGCCTGGCTTAGAACATCGATGTAGGCGTCGTTGTAGAAGAAGGTTGCCTTATCGCCCCAGCCGATCCAGATCGGGTGCTGCGAATTGAGCATCAGGCTGAGCGACGTCTTGAGATTGTCGTTCCAGGTCTCGATCGGTCCGAGCGGAGTGCTCGACCAGTCGAACTCGGCAATGCGCCGTCCCATTTGACCGGGGCTGCGCAAGAACGCATCCCTGGGTGACCATGACATCTCGTTCAGATCATCGTATTGCGGCATCGGCGCGCGTGTCGTCGTGGTTCACATCAGGCAGCGGATCACTTTTTTTAGCGCCGAAGGTGTGAACGTTTGCAAACTTGCTTACCGGCGATTCTAGCCGGCACCCCCGTGGCCGTCACGTGGCTCGTTGCTTTGGCCTCTCTTGAACGTCCAGGGCGCGCGAAATGCGCAAGAATCAGACCTGCTTCGCCGAGCATTTTGCTGCAGCGCCGCGAAGACGCTAGATATTGTCGGTCATCACGCCCGGAACATTGAGTTCGCGCTCATCCATGCGGAAGTTGCCGCACAGCACGTGGATCTTCTCGTCGATCTCGAGGGTGATGGCGGTGGTGTACACGAACGCGCCTTCCACCATGGAGCGGTGCGGGCCGTGGATGCTCGGGCGTCCCGGCCGGCGGATGGCGTCCTTGAAATAGCCGCGCCTCGACCAGTTGGCACCCGTGTCGAAGACCATGGGACGAATGCGGCGCAGGACCTCCGGCGCTATCGGCTCGCGGTGCTCGGCCTGACCAACCTGATAGCCCCGGCTGTCCACCAGAAAGAGACTCAGGGTATTAGGTGCTGCAAAGAACAGTTGTGCTGCCTTTTTCAGATCAGCACCGGATTCAAGTGCGCGCACCGCAGACAGCAGCATGAAGCGCACGGCCGCGATGTGTGCCTGCTCCTGGTCGCCGACCCGGTGCACCAGGTCAAACAGATGCGGCCAGAGATCTTTCAGCGTCTTCTCGGACTGGGTGATGGCGCCATCGAGTTCCGGGTGCGGTGTCGAGAATTGAAAGCCCTGCACGAAATCGACGTCGGCATCCATGATCGAAAGCGCTTCTTCTGCGGTCTCGACACCCTCGGCAATTACCATCACACCCATACGATGCATCATCGAGACCAGCATCTTGGCCACGCGCCGATCGTTACGGCTCAAGGCGGCGCGCTGGATCAAGGAGCGATCGAGCTTGACGAAGTCGGGCTTGACCCCCCAGACGCGATCGAAGTTCGACGAGCCGATGCCAAAGTCATCGATCGCCACCTGAAAGCCGTTGGCCTGGTGTTCGGCGATCGCCATGGTCATGGCCTCATGCGAGTAGGACGCCTGTTCCAGCACCTCGATGACAATCTCGGACGGCTGGTAGCCGAACGCAGCGACGGTAGCCTCGAGCTGCGAGCGGCCATCCTTGCCGGGCATGAGACTCTCGGGGCGACAGTTGAGAAACAGCCAGCGGTCCTGGTGACTCAGTTCAGCGAATCTTCCCAGGTGGGTCTCATGCGCCAACTGATCGAGCTGCTGCGCTTCACCAAAGCGCTCAGCCTGCTCGAACAGATCGAGCGGGGCGATATTGAAACCACGCGCATCGTGCGCACGCAGCAGCGCTTCGACACCTGCCACGCGACTCTGCGCCACGGCAAGGATCGGCTGGAAGCTGCTGCTGAGCGTGGTGCCGCGATACTGGGCCTGAGTAAACTCTTCGGCCGGTAACGCGCGAGCTAGCACGGAGGGACGATTGCTAATGGGGCGAGCTCTCTTGTGGCGTGGGGCGAAGCGAAACGTGCTGCCAATCCAAGCGGACGACGATACCGCAAATGTCGCGAAAGCCCGTCTCTTCTCCCAGCGTCATGACACTATTTTGCAAATCAGGGCGACCGCAAAACAACGTCTTGCAGCAACCCCGCAATAGCGGCTAGGGGTGCGACTCAGTGGGGCCTAGGAGATCATCTCGCGCCAGTTAGTGGATTCAGGCGATCTTCATGAAACGCGCGAATCGTCCTTTTTCTTCATCAAAAGCTTCGGTAAAAGTGCCGCGGCCGGGCTTGCGTCCTGGCAGGAAGCCGGGCTTGACGGAGAGGCGCCCGGCGCTTGTCATCGACACGTTGACCCAGCCGATCACCTCGGCACGCCACAAGAGCGGCAACGCGTAATAGCCATAGAGGCGTTTCTCGAGCGGGGTATAGGCCTCGAACCGGTAGGCCCAGTCCCAAAACAGCTGCAGTCTTCTGCGGTCCCATACCAGCGGATCAAACGGGGCCAGGAAGCGGACCACGTCACCCGGGGACCTGGTCTGCAACGCACCCGCAGGCAGCACATAGCTGTGCCTGTCGACTTCGATGTGCTGCAGTTTTCCGGTGCTAAGCAACGCATCGATCGCCTTGACTGGATCCTTGAGGTCGGGCGACGCATGCCTGAGGTGACGCACCACGCCTTTGAGACTGATGAGCGGTGCCGGCGCGAAGATCGCCGCCAGCTTCATGATCAGCCGCTCGAGGCGCTCACTTCTGCTCAGCGGTTCGTGGATGTTTGCCACGGCCTGGTAGACGCGCACACCGTGGGCTCGCTTGGC
>CAZZVZ010000220.1:0-1978 GCA_964657655.1 Gammaproteobacteria bacterium
GACCGGCAACCACTTGGGCCACGAGCTCATGCTGCACCTGCAGCGTGTCGCGCTGCAGTTGCGGTGCCGCGGCGTGGTGCTGGCCGTCTCTTCCAAGAACCATGACGAGGTCGCGCGGCGTCCGTTCAAGGAGCATCCCGAAATGCTTCTGCGCGAGGATCACATCGCGGTGTTTCAGGCCAACTGGAATGACAAGGCCACCAACATCGAGGCCATCGCCCAGGAGCTGGCGCTCGGTCTTGACGCCATGGTGTTCGTCGACGACAACCCGGCCGAACGCGCTCTGGTGCGGCGCATGCTGCCGCAGGTGGCCGTCCCGGAGATGCCAGCCGATGCAGCGCTTTATGCACGCACCCTGCTTGCGGCGGGCTACTTCGAATCGATTGGCTACTCGCCTGAGGATCGCCAGCGCGCCGACTTCTACCAGAACAATGCCAAGCGTGTCAGCCTGCAACACAATGCGCAAGACCTTGGGGCCTATCTGCAAAGCCTCAACATGACGATCCAGTTCCAGCCTTTCGATGGCATCGGGCGTTCGCGCATTGCGCAGCTGATCAGCAAGTCGAACCAGTTCAATCTCACCACCAAACGCTACAGCGAAGCCGAAGTGGCCGCCATGGAAGCCGATGCCGATTGCTACACCCTGCAGGTGCGACTGTCTGACGTGTTTGGCGACAACGGCATGATCAGTGTGGTGGTGTGCAGGAAGCACGGTGGCAGCTGGGACGTCGATCTGTGGCTGATGAGCTGCCGCGTTCTTGGCCGGGGTGTCGAGCAGGCCGTGCTGCAGGAATTGGCGCAGAGCGCCATGAACGATGGTGCCACCCGTCTGACCGGCAGCTACATCGCCACCGAACGCAATCAACTGGTGGCCGACCACTACGAAAAGCTCGGTTTCACGCCCCTGCCTTCAACCGAGTTCGGTGTGACCCACTGGGAGCTTGATCTGCATGACCTGACCTTCAGGCCGCTGCCCATGACGGTGGTGCGCCAGGGCGCAATCGAGACGGCCTGAGTCATCATGGACATGCAAACCTCGGCAACTGAACTGGCGCCGCCGTCCGACGGCGCGGGGCTGCGCTGCCTGTGGATCGCACGCGAGCTGCCGTTTCCGGCCAATACTGGCGATCGGATCTACACCGCGCGCCTGGCCAAGGCGTTAGGCGATGCTGGTGCCGACGTCACCTTCGTGGGTCTTGAAGCTCTAAAGCAAAGCGACGTGCCAGCCGACTGGCCGGTACGCTTCATCGGCGTTGCCGGAAAGAAACGCAGTTACTGGCGCGCCGTGCTGAGCGGTGCGCCGCTGGTGATGGCCGCGCACGCAACGGCAAACTTCAGCACCTGCCTTGATGACCTGTTGAAGCAGCACTGGGATGCAATCGTGATCGATCACTACGGCTCTGGCTGGGTGCTCGATCGCGTCAAGCAGAAGTGCGCCGGCACGGCGGCAGTTGTGGTGCACATCGCCCAAAATCATGAAGAGTCGCTCGCCTATTCACTCTACCGCTCGGCCCAAAGGCAGCTGCTGACACGCATTTACCTGTTACAGAATTTCCTGAAGACGCGCCGCATCGAACGTCGACTGGTGCGAGAGACTGACCTGGTGAGCGCCATCACCGTCGAGGATCGTGACACCTTTCAAAGAGTCGCACCTTCGACCCGCTACATCATCCTGACACCCGGTTATGCCGAGGCCGCAGCACCACCGCGACAGTTGGCAGACACGCCGAGTCGCCGCGTGATCCTGGTGGGCTCATACCGCTGGGTCGTCAAACACGAAAACCTGCGTCTGCTGCTGCGCGCCGCAGATGCCGCCTTCGCCAGTAACGGCATCGTGCTCGACGTGATCGGCGATGTACCCGAGCAGATTCGGGCCGAGTTTGCTGGCCAGTTGAAGGCCACGCATTTCCACGGTTTTGTCGACGACGTGGCAGCCTTCAAGAATGCAGCGCGTCTGGCACTCGTGCCAGAAGTCATC
>CAZZVZ010000220.1:1988-5890 GCA_964657655.1 Gammaproteobacteria bacterium
GGTCCTCGACTATATTTTCGGCCGGGTACCGGTCGCCTCGATCAGTGCGGCTGCAGCCGGTCTGCCAGAAGAAGTGCGTCAGCATTTGCTGCTGGCAGCCGATCTCGAAGCTCTTGTGCAGACGGTGATCGCACACATCGATCGACTCGATCTGTTGCAGGAGATGCAGCAGCGTGCCCTCGATGCGGCGCGCTCGCAATTCGACTGGCGCGATCGTGGTGTGGCGCTGCTGGCCGAGATCAATCACATGCGCCTCGAGCACGTGGTGAGGAGCGCTGCTTGATCAGCCTGATTGTGCCGACCCGAAATCGCGCCCATACCCTGGCGCTAGTGCTCGACAGCTACCTCGCACAAGAGCTGGTCGACGAACTGATTTTTGTAAGCGACGCCGGCGACGATGAGACGCCAGCGCTGATCGAGGCCGCCGCCGCCCGTACGCCGGCCAAGCACGTGGTACTGATTCGAAACCCCGAGCGCCTTGGCGCCTCGCGCTCCCGCAACGTCGGTGTCGCGCAGGCGCGCAATGAATTCATCCTGTTTTGCGACGACGATGAATACCTCGAGGCTGGCTATGCACGCATCTGCATGGAGAAGCTGACCAAACAAAATGCCGGTGCGGTATCGGGACGGCGCGTCTACATGCTGCGCGATGAGACGCCGGCGCAGGCGCTCGGGCGCTTTGGTCACGGCATGCGCCGTGCGCCCCCGTTTCGGCGCCTGCTTTGTGAAATCGTCAACGGCGCACGCTTTGACGGCGACGTCGAGCTGCCGTTCACCAATGCCATTATTCTGACGCGTCGCAGCCTTCTGCTCGCCTATCCATTCGACGGCCACTACGCACGCGGCAATGGCTACCGCGAGGAGTCGGACTTTCAGATGAACCTGTTCGTCAATGGCTACACCATCATCATGACCAATGAATGCCACAGCATCCATCTACCGCTCAACGCGGTCCGCCGTGGCGGCCAGCATACGCAGTCCTGGCGGCGTCTTTATTGGTCGGTCTATTACACCGGCTACTTCTTCAAGAAGTACTACGCGCGCTACGCCAAACGCATCGGCTTGCGCGCGCCGCGCTGGCTGGCGCTGTTTGGTTTCTCACTGTTCGCGCTCTATCGCGAAACCTTGCGGCCGCCGCTGTATCGGACCTGGGCATGGATGCAAAAGAATTGAATCAGCCTGACGCACAACGCTCAGTTGCAGGCGTTGCGAGAAACTCTGGTCGGCACTGGCAGGCACTGCTGCTCCTCGCATCGCTGGCGCTTGGGAGCGCATCTGAAGTTGGTGCGCAGCAAAGCACGCCACCGGCCGCAACAGGGCCGCTCAAGGTTGGCGTCTTCTCCGGCGGATTCGATCCCAGGGCAGCGGCGCAATACGAGTTGTGGCTGGGACGAAAATCCGACTTCAACGTCGAATTTCTGACCGAGACGGCATTTAGTGATTCGACTGCAGCCGACGGCAAAAAGAATAGCGATGCCTTGACGCATGCCGGATGGCTCCTTGGCGTCTGGAGAGGTCCGGCATCGCGCAGCGAACGCAACATGCTGTTCTCGATCCCGCTGGCCACCAAGCAGGACAACTCGCTGGCCCACGTCGCGAGTGGTCAATACGATACGGTCTACCAGCAGATCGCCAAGGACTACGCCAGCGCCTACCCGACCGCCATCATCCGCATCGGCTGGGAGTTCAACGCTGACTGGTATTCGTGGAAGGCCAAGGATCGCACCGCGGACTACATTGCGGCATTTCGTCATGTCGCCGCCATCTTCAAGACGGCCTCACCGCGCTTTACCATTGACTGGTGTCCGGTCAATGGCTTCTCGGCCAACTTCCCCGCTGAGCAGGCCTATCCTGGTGATGACATCGTCGACGTGATCGGCATGGACGTGTACAACGACTATCGCTGGGGTGATCACAAGGATGATGCGCACGCGCGCTGGGACTGGGAGAAGAATTTCCAGCACGGACTCGTATGGCAGCAGCAGTTTGCCGAGCAGCATCACAAACGCATGAGTCTGCCGGAATGGGGCGTGAACCGTGACGACCCATACTTCATCGAACAAATGTACGACTGGATTACGCACCACGATTTCGCCTACGTGGCTTACTGGAACAGCAACTCGGCATTCTCGGGGACGCTCAGCAACAACCAGTATCCAAACGCTGCAGCAGCATACAGGCGGCTATTCGGCGCACTACCCTAGTACGGCAAGGGTCGCGCTAGTCTGCCTCACGGTAACTCAATTAGAACCAAACGCGTGACGCCGGTCGGTACCGGCTAGCGATACTGCCGGGCGCAGGTCGCACAACCGCGCACGCCCGATCTGCGCCTCGGTGTGCTGTCGGCACAATGAGGTCACTTCGCGGTCAGCTGACGTTTGACTCGATCAGTAACGAGATGGTCACTATGTGACTCTTAAGAGATGTTGGTGCGGCACTCTTGCAAACCGGCAATAAGCGAATTTCCCATGCACCCCTATTTATCCCTCGCTTTTGCCACCGGCATTGCATCCGTTCTAGCCAGTGGCATGCTGCCGCGCCGTCCGTTGATAGGCGCATTTGCATCAGCACTGCTTTCGAGCGTCGCATTTCAGATGGCCGATTCCCTCAGAACATCTCGACTCCTTTTGGATGATCGCCTTTGCGGTTACCTTTGTATACTCATCGGCTGGGGCGGCATGCATCACCCTGTCTGTCGCGGCTGTTGTTCAGTGGAGGGACGAGCACAGGATTCACCGATGAGAATTCTCGCCACGCTTTTCTTTTTTGCTCTCGCTGCGACGCTTGGCGGGACGCCTGCATGCTGGGCCTCCTGCAGCGCTCAGTTGCCGTGTGACAAATGCGCGAAATCGTCGGAATTCTCGTGGAATCCGGCGAATCAGGACACGCCCTTGCGGCTCGAGCATTTTTACGCAGTTGGCGATCAGCTGACGGCGGCTTATGACAGTGGCGACTTCGACAAGGCCAAGCAGCTCGCCGGCGAGAACCTCGCTCTCGCGGCCATCTATCGATGCAACTGGAATTACGGCAATGCGATCCATGACTCGAACCGGGTACTCGGACTGATCAGTCTGAAGGCCAATGATCTCGATGCCGCATCTGACTATTTGCGCAAGGCTGGCGAGACCACGGGATCGCCGCAACTTGATTCTTTCGGGCCCGAGCTCGATCTGGCGAACCAGCTGTTGCAGCGTGGCAGGAGTGCCGCGGTGAGGAGTTATCTGCTCGACATCAAGCGCTTTTGGACCGAAGATGACGGCAATATCGAGCGCTGGGTCGCGGCCATTGATCGAGGTGAGAAGCCGCAGCTTGATCGCTTTACCGCGCGCCCGCTAGGCATCCGCGATTATTTTCTGGCAGCGTTTTCCACACTGTGGCCTGCAATCGTTCCAGCCGTGTTTCTGGTTTTGCGACGAAAGCGGCTGTCACGAAGATTGGCGTTCTTCGCACTGGCTACAGTGATTGGTTACGCGGCGACGATGGCATGCGGGCTGGTCATGGGATATTTCAATACGCCAATGTTACTGGCGATCGCCGAACTTGGATTGCCCCCAGAACTCGCTATCTCGATCCCGGTTGTGTTTCTGATGTCGCTCCCGATTGCTGCGACCTTCCTGGTTGCGCGCTACTTTCGTCAGATGCCACCAGCGGCGCTCGCAACACCCTAGGCTGTGTAGCCTGGTTAGATGAATCGTGGTCGCCAAATAGCCTTGGCATCCGCCGCAGCATGGCTTGCACTGGCGGTCCCGAAGATCATCTGGCTCAAGTTGAGCGGCGACCTGCACGCCATCACGCCGTTCTCGTGGTGGGGCCGCTCGAGTTTTCGAGCATGGCACGCGCCTTTTTGCTGAAGCGAAGCGATTCGGCTTTGGTATGGCGTCAACGTGACGTGGACAAACTCA
>CAZZVZ010000221.1:0-420 GCA_964657655.1 Gammaproteobacteria bacterium
ACTACATCTATGGCACCTGGAGCGCGATGTGTGCGCTCAATGCAGCAGGTCTGGCGCCCAATGCCCCCGAGGTGCAGCGCGCCGTCGCCTGGCTGGTCTCGATCCAGAATCCCGACGGCGGCTGGGGGGAGAGCGGTGACAGCTATCGCCTTGACTACCAGGGCCATGAGCCGGCCGACAGCACGCCGTCACAGACCGCCTGGGCTTTGCTGGGCCTGATGGCCGGCGGTGCGCTCGATCATTCTTCTGTCACGCGTGGCATTGATTTCCTCATGAAGCGGCAGAACTCGGTTGGCCTTTGGGATGAACCGAACTACACCGCGACTGGATTTCCTGGGGTGTTCTATTTGCGTTATCACGGCTACGCGCGCTTCTTCCCGTTATGGGCCCTGGCACGCTATCGCAACATGAAGCGTGGCG
>CAZZVZ010000221.1:430-5875 GCA_964657655.1 Gammaproteobacteria bacterium
CGTCAGCTACGGCATGTAACTCTCGGCGCTCACGCGTCACTTCCTTGGTTGCTCCGATCGATGCTCGCATCATTGCCGTGAGCGGCATGCGCTTTGAAGCGCAGGCCGCAGCCGGCCTTGGCATCACTTGTGTCTATGGCCTGGTCGGCGCCGAGATCGAGGCCAGACTTTGTGCCCTGATCGAGCAGTTGCGCGATGAACCGCCCAAGGGCCTGATGAGCTTTGGCACGATGGGTGGGCTTGCCCCCGACATCGAGACCGGCCAGTGGCTGGTGGCCCGCAGCGTCATCGATCCAGAGGGCAATACCTTCTACACTGATCCGGGCTGGTCGACCACATTACTGCGCCTTTGCCGCAGTGCGCGCTATGCGCCCGTGATGTGCAGCGATCGACCGATCCTAAAGCCGCAGGAGAAGCGCCAGATGCACCAGATGACGGGCGCCTACGCAGTCGATATGGAATCTCACATCGTGGCGCGTGTTGCCACGCGCTATCAGCTGCCTTTCGTTGTGGCACGCGTGGTGCTTGATGAGAGTGATGAAGCCGTCCCCGAAATTGCCATGGCAGGCGTCGCTGCCGATGGCAGCACGCACGTGCTTCCTGTGATCAGGGCACTGGCGCGCACCCCGGCTGCATTTGCGCCGCTGATGCGCCTGGCGCGCGCCTCGATGCATGCCAGGCGTGCCCTCGACCAGGGGCGCGCGTGCTTTGGTCTCGAACTGGGATTTCCTCTTTCTTCCGAGGAATAGATAAACCGATGGCAGGCAAAATCAGGGCGCCAGATGACGGCATCGAGATTGAGGTCAGGGACCAGATCGGTGATCTTGATCAACAGGCGTTCGATGCGCTGGGCGGCGGCCATCCGTTCGTGTCGTATGCATTTTTTGCGGCACTCCACGAGAGTGGCTGTGCCTCGCGTCGCACCGGCTGGCAGCCGGTGTTTCTGGTCGCCAGCAGCAAGGGACAGCTGCGCGGCGTGATGCCGCTCTACCTCAAGAACCATTCGCGCGGCGAATACGTGTTCGACTATTCCTGGGCCGATGCCTTCGAGCGCAACGGCATCGCCTACTATCCCAAGCTGTTGTCGGCAGTACCGTTCTCCCCTGTGACCGGGCCGCGCCTGATCGCAGCCAATCGCGAAGACCGCATGCTGCTGGCGCGTGCTGCCATCGCCTTGTGCCAGCAGACCGAAGTTTCCTCGCTGCACGTGCTGTTTCCCTCGGATACCGATCTCGAGGTGCTGCGCGAGGCCGGTTTCATGGTGCGCGAGGCGATCCAGTTTCACTGGAGCAACGACGGCTACGCGAATTTCGACCAGTTCCTCGAGCGCCTGACGCGCGACAAGCGTCGCAAGATGCGCCAGGACAGCCGCCGCGTGGCCGATGCCGGCGTTACCTTCAAGTGGCTGCGTGGCAGCGAGATCAGCGACGAGCAGCTGGCGTTCTTCTACAAGTGCTACGTCACGACCTACAAGAATCACTATTCGGACCCCTACCTGACGCTGCAGTTTTTTCGCCAGATCAGGGCGACCATGCCCGAGGCGCTGCTCATCATCCTGGCCGAACGGCAGGGTGCGCCTGTCGCAGCGGCGCTCAACATGATCGATGGCGATACGCTATACGGCCGCTACTGGGGAGCCACCGAATTTATCAGTTCGCTGCATTTCGAGATCTGCTATGTGCAGGCGATCGCCTACTGCATCGCCCATCAGATGGCTTCTTTCGAAGGCGGCGCACAAGGGGTGCACAAGATGTCCCGCGGTCTGCTGCCAACGCCGACCTTCTCGGCGCACTGGGTCACCGATCGGCGCTTTGCCAGTGCCATTGACGATTTCCTCAAGGCCGAGACGCATGGCATTGAGGCGACGCTCGACGAACTGGAAGAACATACCCCGTTCAAGGTGGTGCGCGAGACGCACGCGGATGGCGAGCGTGAAGAGTAGCCAGGGCAGGACTGCACGGGGCGCGCCGTGGCGCGTGCGATAATTGCACCCCGAGAACACAGGCTGACTCTGTTTCGACCCCGATGAATCCTGCAACATCCAACGCCCAGAAAAGCGGATCGCATCCGGTCGTCGCAATTGCCCAGATCAATTGCATCGTCGGCGATCTGGCTGGCAATGCGGAACGCATCTTCAAAGCGGCGCAGACAGCGTATGACGACGGCGCCGATATCGTCGTGACCCCGGAACTGTCACTGGTGGGTTATCCACCCGAGGATCTGCTGCTGCGCGGCTCGCTGTTCGCTGATGCGGCGCGTGAACTCGAGGCACTCGCGGCGCGGCTGGCGATCTTCAAGGATCTCTTTGTCATCGTCGGGTTCCCGCAGCTTTTCGAGACAAGGCGCTATAACGCCGCTGCAGTGCTTTGCAACGGCAGCACTGCAGGCGTGTACCGCAAGCATGATCTGCCCAACTATGACGTGTTCGACGAGCAGCGCTACTTCACGCTCGACAATCGCCCACTGGTGTTCACCGTCAAGGGTGTGCGCTTCGGTGTCAATATCTGCGAGGACACCTGGTTTCGCTATGCCCCGGAGGCAGCCCGCGCGGCAGGCGCCGAAGTGCTGCTGGTGCCCAACGCATCGCCCTACCATCTCAACAAGATCGATCAGCGCCACCAGGTGATGCGCGACAACGTCACCCATTTCGGACTGGCGCTGGTGTACGGCAACCTGGTCGGTGGTCAGGACGAGCTGATTTTCGATGGCGGCTCGTTCGTGCTCGATGCGAACGGCGCTGTGACCACACAGCTGGCTGGGTTCACGGAACAGATTGCCCTGGTGCATTTCGACGGAGCAAGGCCGCTGCCAGGTCCCATGGTCGAGGCGATTGCCGTAGAGGAGCAGGTTTACAAGGCGCTGGTGCTGGGTGTGCGCGACTATCTCGGCAAGAACCGTTTTCCGGGCGCCATCATCGGTCTATCGGGTGGCGTCGACTCGGCGCTGACGCTTGCGGTTGCAGTCGATGCGCTTGGTGCCGACAAGGTGCGCGCCGTGATGATGCCTTCGCGCTATACCGCAGACATTTCACTGATCGATGCCAAGGATATGGCCGAGCGCGTCGGCGTGGCCTACGACGAGATCGCGATTGCGCCGATGGTTGACGCCTTTGCAGCGACGCTTGCGCCACAGTTCAAGGGCCTGGCAGAAGATGCGACTGAAGAAAACATTCAGGCACGGGTGCGTGGCACGCTGCTGATGGCGCTCTCCAACAAGACCGGCCGGATTGTGCTGACCACCGGCAACAAGAGCGAGATGGCAACTGGCTACTGCACCCTGTACGGTGACATGGCCGGCGGCTTCGCTGTCATCAAGGACATTTTCAAGACGCTGGTGTATCGGGTTTGCGCATGGCGCAACCAGACCAGCCAGTATCCCGTCAAGATGCCCATTCCAGAGCGCATCCTGACCCGAGCCCCATCTGCCGAACTGCGTGCTGATCAGACCGATCAGGATTCACTGCCGCCCTACGACACACTCGACGGCATCCTTGCCGCATACATGGAAGAAGAGCGCAGTGTGGCCGAGGTGGTGGCCATGGGCTACCAGCGCGCGCTGGTGGAGCGGGTGGTCAGGCTTTTGACGGTCAACGAATACAAGCGCCGCCAGGCACCTGTCGGTATCCGCGTCACGCATCGCGCATTCGGACGCGACTGGCGGTATCCTATTACCAACCGCTACCAAGAAACCACCAAGGAAGCCACATGAAGCGCATCACGGCGATTATCAAGCCGTTCAAACTCGACGAAGTTCGAGAGGGCATGGCAGCAGTGGGCATCACCGGCTTGACCGTCACGGAGGTCAAGGGCTTCGGCCGCCAGAAGGGCCATACCGAGCTCTATCGCGGGGCCGAATACGCCGTCGACTTCCTCCCCAAGGTCAAGGTCGAGGTCATCGTCGATGAAGACGCGGTTCAGCGCACCATCGAAGCCATCGTGGCTGCAGCACGCACCGGCAAGATCGGTGATGGCAAGATCTTCGTCTCGGCGGTCGAACAAGTGATCCGCATTCGCACCGGAGAAACCGGCGCTGACGCAGTGTAGCGTCGGGCCGCAGTGGCGGCCGGCCGCAACGCACTGGTGGCTTTGCCCATGCCTTTGACCACACTGAGCGGCTGGCTCGAGTACATCGAGTCGCTGCATCCCAAGAATATCGAGCTGGGCCTTGCGCGCTCGCGCGTGGTCGCGACCACGCTCGGCCTGAAGATCGCCGTGCCGGTGATCACCGTGGGAGGCACCAATGGCAAGGGTTCGACCTGTGCCATGCTCGAGAGCATGCTGTCGGCAGGCGGCTATCGCGTCGGTCTGTACATCAAGCCGCACTTCGTCCGTTTCAACGAGCGTGCGCGCATCAACATGCAAGAGGCAAGCGACGCAGCCCTGATTGAACAGTTTGAAAAAGTCGAGGCGGCGCGTGTTGCAGGCGACCTGCCGATCGAACTGACCTATTACGAATTCACCACGCTTGCCATTCTCAACCTGTTTGCCGGCAGCGAACTTGATGTGGTGATTCTTGAAGTGGGGCTGGGCGGCCGGCTCGATACCGTCAACCTGATCGATGCCGACTGTGCGGTGGTCACGAGCATCGACATTGATCACACCGAATACCTGGGCGACACGCGCGAAGCAATCGGCTTTGAGAAGGCCGGGATATTCAGGCCCGGACGTGCTGCCATCTGCGGTGATCCAGCGGCCCCTGCCTCACTCGTCAGGCACGCTGAAGCGATTGGCGCGGATCTGTGGCTGTCCGGACGCGATTTCAACTTCTCGGGCGACAAGCAGCAATGGAACTTCGCCGGTCGCGGCGTGCGTCGCGGCGCACTGCAATATCCTGCGCTGCGTGGCGCCAACCAGCTGCTCAACGCCTCGGCCGCGCTGGCCGCACTCGAGGCACTGCGCGAAGCCCTGCCGATTTCACAGCAGGCGGTGCGAACAGGACTTGTCAGTGTCGAGCTGCCGGGCCGCTTTCAGGTGCTGCCGGGGCGGCCCACCATCGTCTACGACGTGGCACACAACCCGCATGCGGCAGCGGCGCTGGCCAATAACCTCGATCAGATGGGGTTCCATCCGTATACCTACGCGGTATTTGGCGCCATGGCCGACAAGGACGTGAAAGGCATCGTGGCGGCGCTCGGCGGGCGCGTCGATCACTGGATCGTCGCGCCACTTGCCAGTGCGCGCTCGGCGAGCGTCGATGCCCTGCTCAAGGCGCTCGAGGCCGCTGGAATCAGGGCCGGCTCCGAAATCACCATCTCGCAGGCGAAAGACCCGGCCGCCGCCTTCCAGGAGGCGGCGGGAAGGGCCGGCGAGAATGATAGAATTGTGGTCTTCGGATCGTTTTACACCGTGGCGGGAGTGATGCTTGCCCGCGCCTTGCAACGTCATTGAGCGAACCGCCTGTCACGGGCACTGAATGGGTTTTTTTACGCGTAAAGATGACGAGGCA
>CAZZVZ010000222.1:0-5872 GCA_964657655.1 Gammaproteobacteria bacterium
GCCTCATGCAAGTTTACCGCGCACGCTTGCCGGGGCGCTATCGACGCCAGTTTTCAGGCCAAGGGGCGCCCTCCGAAGCGGACGGATCTTTTTGGTTTCGTCGGGGAACGCCGCGCAGCCAAACACGCGGCTAGAACAACGGGTGGCGGCAGCTCGCTTTCAAGCGGCACGCCACGCCACGGGCCTACTTGTGCAGATGGCTTTGCAGCAGCTTGGTCATCTCGAACATGGTGACCTGTTTCTTGCCGAACACCTTCTCGAGCGTCGCGTCAGCGTTGATATTGCGCTTGTTCGCGGGGTCCTGAAGATTGTGCTTCTTGATGTATTCCCAAATCTTCTTGGTCACTTCGGTGCGAGGAAGAGGATCGGCGCCGATTGCGGCCGCGAGTTCTTTGCTCGGCGTCAGCTTTGCCATGAAGGCGCTATTGGTTTTGGTTGCTGGTTTCGCGTCGGTCATTGTGCTTGAGTCCATGGTGAAAGCAGCGGCCATTCTAACCGCTTCCCCGGGGCGCGCCGAAATCAAGCCCAACAAAAGCGCGCAGCCCGCAAAGAGCAAGTCCCACCAAATCAGTGACATTTAAGCAACAGCCGGCGAACAATTTTAGGACCTCCAAAAGTCCTGCGAGCGGCCGTGGGCCTTGCTGAAACGTGCATCGGGCGACGCCGCAGAAGAGGTTTTGCTGTCATGGCCAGCGAGTCCGATGCCTTCACAAGTGCATGAAGCGCCCGGAATCTGCGCGCATTCCCGCACTGCAGCAGTGAGCAGCCGCCCTCTTCACACCGCGAAACGTACGACTTTTGAAGGGATGGTCGCCGTGCGGTCGCGATCAAATAGGGATCCGAACGCTGGCCGGCAAGGGGTTTTCGAACAGCTGCGCATCACGCCACGAACCCGGTCAGATCTCCTCGCAACAGGTATTTTCCCCGCTATTTCGCGTGGCACAAGTTCCTTGTCATGTCACAGCCGCGTGGTTAGATTGTTCGCTTACCTGACAGAAATCATCGATTCGTCAGAAAAATAATCATGCGAGCACGGCCCCCTGGCTGCTGATTCGCAGGGAGTTTTTGTGCGCCACCGGTTTTTTGAGCGAATCCAGCATTTGCTTCTGGAAGTCCTGTCGGTCGTGACGGGCGATGCCAACCGTGATCTCGAGGCAGGCAGCAGCCGGCCCTGCCACGGCTGGTCGGACCAGAGGCGCCAAGCCCGGTCAGGCGGTCGCCCGGGGCGGGTGGTGCGCGCCGCATCGATCGCAGCACTGCTGGCGCTTGGCGCCGTGCCGGGCGCGAGCATGGCCGCTCAGCCGTTCAACAACGGCGGCAATGCCACCACCGGTGGCCAGCTTTACAACGGCACCAATGGCTACACCGATTATGCCTGCGGCAGCTGTCACGGCTCCCCGCCGACCTACCCCGGCTCGTCCCAGAGTGCAGGCGCCCCCGGCAATGTTCCGGCCGCCAACGTCGAGACCGTGATGGCCCAAGCCATCAGCACCAACTATGGCGGCTACATGGGCACTTTCAGCGGCGATTTCAGCACCGCCGACATGACCAACATCACCGCTTATATCGCCCAGAGCGTGCCGCCTACAGCGCGCGGCTTCACCTACACCACCACCATTCCGTACGGCGCCAGCAACTACCAGTTTTCCTTTGCGTCCCACCTGTACCGATCTGACGAGCTGCAACGCCGCCACCAGCTACAACGGCACCATCACCGGCATCTCGATCATCGGCGCCGCAAGCAAGGGCACGGTATCGCCCATCATCAATACTGCAGCGGGCACCGCCGTCTTCAATTACACCGCCAACGCCGGCGCGTACGGCGCCGACAGCTTCACCTATCGGGCCACCGGCCCAGGCGGCAACTCAGCGACCGTAACCGTCAACGTGACCATCGCCACACCGGCGCCCACGCTGACGGGCGTGCCGACCCAGAACATCACCTATTCGACCAGTCCGGTGGGCATCTCCATCCCGCTTGCGGCCTACATCACCGGTCCGGTCAATGCTTCTCCCCTGTCGGTCAATACGGCCCCGACCAAGGGCACCGTGACCATCAGCGGCGAGACCCTGACCTACACCCCGATCGACCCCAACTACGGTGCCGATTCGATCATCCTGAACGTCGCGGGGCCAGGCGGCACCACCACCGGCACGGTGCCGATCATGATCAATGTCAATGCGCCGAGCGATGCTCCCTCGACGCAGAACATTGCCTACAACGGCACCTTCACGCTCGACCTGTCGACCCTCGTGACGCCCTACATCCCGGGCGGCACCACGCTGGCACTCGATTCCCAGCCGACCGACGCGACGGGCACACTTGCCATCAGCGGCACATCGGTCACCTATACCGCAAGCCCGACCTTCTATGGCGGCACGGACAGCTTCACCTACCACGCGACCAGCCCGGGCGGGCATGCGGGAGCGAGCGCCACCATCACCATCAATGTCGCCAATCCGCCCAAGCCGGTCGCGAGCAGTTCAAGCGCGAGCGTGGCATTTAATTCCAGCGCCAACGTGCTGCCACTGACAGTGACCAATCCCTATGTCTCGGTCGCGGTCACCACCAATCCGACGCATGGCAGTGCCGTGGCGACCGGCACCAGCATCAGCTACACGCCGACTGCGGGCTACACCGGCAGCGACACGCTGCAGTACACCGCCACCAATTCAGGCGGCACCTCGAGCCCAGCGACCATTACCATCACTGTCACAGCGCCCGGCGCGCCCGGCGCTGGCAACACATCGGCGACGGCCTCCTACAACACCGCCAAGGTGATCGATCTGTCGAGCGTCATTACTGGCGCGGTGCAAGGCGTCAACATCATCACCAACCCCGCGCACGGCACGGCTGTGGTTGGCACCGGCGCCAACGCCCTGATGGTGACCTACACGCCAACTTCGAGCTACGTGGGCGGCGACTCGTTCACCTATCAGGCGATCGGCTATCCCACCACCAACGTCTCGCCCACCAACGGCACGGTGAGTATCACGGTTGCATCGCCTGGCACGCCAACCTCGGTCGATGTCGGGCCGGTTGCGATTCCATACAACTCGGGCGCGGTCGCCATTCCGCTCGCGGGCGCCGTCACTGGCGCTGCACCCATCACGATCACGGTTGGCAGCGCGGCGCACGGCACGGTGACGCTGAGCGGCAGCACGGCGAGCTATACGCCCAACAATCTCTACTACGGCAGCGACTCGTTCACGTTCTACGGCAGCAACCCAGGCGGCGCCGGCAACACCTCGACCGTGCATCTGACGGTCGCCAATCCACCGGCACCGACGGTTTCCGCCAAAACGCTCAGCGTCGGCTATAACTCGAGCAACACACTCGACCTGACCAGTGCTGTCAGTGGTGTCTTCACACCGCCGCTCACCATCGGTACCGCGCCGGCCCACGGCACGGCCACCTTTGCCGGCGACGTGGTGACCTACACCTCGACGCTTGGCTACTTCGGCAGCGATACCTTCACGTACGTCGCCACCGGTCCTGGCGGCGCATCGGCGCCTGGCACCGTAACCGTCACAGTGGCCACACCGAGTGCGCCGGTGGCAGGCCCGGCAACGCTCGCGGTGCCCTACAACACCGCAGCCACCATCGACCTCAGCCACACGGTCACGGGTGTCTTCACCACCACCGCGATCGCCTCGCAGCCGGCGCACGGTTCAGTCACGCTGGCCGGCAACGTCGCGACTTATACGCCGACCAACCTGTACTACGGCAGCGACACCTTTACCTACACCGCCACAGGCCCGGGTGGCACGTCGGCAGCTGGCACCGTGACGGTGACGGTCGCCACGCCGGCCGCACCCACGGTGCAGGCCGCCAGCAGCAACGTGGCCTACAACACGCCCATGACCATCAGTCTGGCATCGAGTGTCAGCGGCGTTTACGCCACGCTTGCCATCTCGACGCCACCGAGCCATGGCACGGCCGTGCTCACCGGCACCAGTTTGCTGTACACACCGAGCAGCGGCTACTTTGGCCCTGACAGTCTCAATTTCACGGCAACCGGACCGGGCGGCACGTCAGCGCCGGCAGCGCTCAGCCTGACCGTGGTGCGGCCCAATGCACCCGTGGCCGGTCCCACCAACGTCACCGATCCATACGACAAGCCGGTGGTGATCGATCTGACCGGCATCGTCACGGGCTACGCCAGCAGTATCGCCATCAGTACCCCACCCCAAAACGGCAGCGCCAGCGTCTCGGGCTTCCACATCACCTACACGCCCAACAGCACCTTCTACGGCCAGGACACGCTGAGTTACACGGCCACGGGTCCTGGCGGCACATCGCCACCGGCACTGGTCACGATCACGGTGCAGACCGCGCCGCCGCATGCCTGGAATACCACGCTGACGGTGGTGCTCAACACCACCGGCAGCATCAACCTGGGCAACTGGATCTCGGGTTCAGGCATTACCGGTGCACAGATCGTCGGGGCGCCGGCGCATGGCTCGGCCACCATGACCGGGACCATGCTGAGCTATACGCCCAAGCCCGATTTCTTCGGCACCGACACGCTGACCTACCGCGCCTTTGGCGTGCTTGGCACCTCCAACGTCGGAACACTGACCATCACCGTGACCGGCCGACCCGACCCGAGCCAGAACGCCGACGTGCAAGGCATTATCACCAGCGAGATGTCGACGGCAGAACGTTTTGCGCGCGCGCAGATGGGCAACTTCCAGTCGCATCTGAGCAGCCTGCACGTCAATTCCATCGATGATGAAGACGCCGAGCAGGACGGCGCACCGGCCAGGCGGCCGGCTGGCGCACCCGGCACCGATGGCAAGGGCTATAGCGCAGCACCTGGCCTGTTGCCACCGATGGCCGCGGCCGGCAGCAGCAGTGCGGGCGCGACCAGCGCCAGCGGGACCGGTTCGGCGAACAGTACCTCCTTGCTGCCACCTGGCAGCAGCAACGTGGTCGGCACCACCGCCAACGGCACGGTCATCAGAAGCGATACTGTGGTCAGCAGTTCCGGCATGCCGTCTGCCATGTTTGGCGGCGCCAGCATGCAGCGCGCGGCCTACTTCCCAGGCACGCCGCCGAGCGTCGGTCCCGAGGCCTCGCCGATGGCACAAAGCATCACCAGCATCGATCTTGGATCGCTGGCCGGCAGCATGCTGACCAACCAGGAGGCGGCCAGCGTCGATCACCGTGGCCTGTCGAGCGTGTGGGTGCTGGGCTCTGTCAACTTCGGTGAGCGCACGCCCGGCACGCCGGCGCAGAACTTCGACACTGACGGTCTGTCGTTTGGCGTCGATTACCGCTTCTCGCCGCAGTTCGTGGCAGGCGTGGGCGCCGGCTACGGTCGTGACAAGACATCGATCGGCACCGATGGCTCGCGCACGCGCGCCACGGGCGTCGACGTGGCGGCCTATGCCAGCTACGCACCGACCGATCACACCTTTGTCGATGCCGTGGTTGGTGCCGGCTCGATCGACTTCGATGCGACGCGCACCGTCGCACCGATCAACGCTGCGGCCAGTTCTCATCGCGACGGCGACCAGGTATTCGCCTCGGTGGCCGCCGGCTACGAGTGGCACAAGAACGGCGCACACGCAACGCCCTACGTGCGGCTCGACGCCTCCGAGACCAGGCTCGATGCCTCGACCGAGCAGGGTGCCGCGGCCTACGATCTGACCTACGCCAAGCAGAATCAGACCAGCGTTGCTGCAGCACTCGGCCTCAAGCTCGATACCACCCAGCAGTTCGACGCCGGGGTGGCGCGTCCGCACATCACCATCGAGTATCAGCACGAGTTCGAAAACGACCAGGCAGCGAGCCTCAACTATGCGGACCTGATCGGCACCACCTACACCACCACGCCCAACGTGCTCGACCACAACACCGTGTCGA
>CAZZVZ010000223.1:0-5845 GCA_964657655.1 Gammaproteobacteria bacterium
CTCGGTCTCGCTGGTGGCCGTGTTCATTCCGCTGCTGCTGATGGGCGGCATCGTCGGCCGGCTGTTCCGCGAATTCGCGGTGACGGTGACCATCACCATCGTGGTCTCGGTGCTGGTGTCACTGACACTGACACCGATGCTCTGTTCGCGCTATCTCAAGCACGGCGGCAATCAGCACGGACGGCTGTTTCTGGCGTTCGAATCGATGTTCTCGTGGATGGAGGAGCGCTACGACACCGGTCTCAAGTTCGTGTTGCGCCACCAGTTTCCAACGCTGATCGTGTTCCTGCTGACCCTGGTGCTGACCGGCGTGCTGTTCGCCGTCATTCCCAAAGGCTTCTTCCCGCAACAAGACACAGGCTTCGTGTTCGGTGTGGCAGAAAGCAGCCAGGACATCTCCTTTGGCGACATGCTGGCCAAGGATCGCGAGATGGCTGACATCGTGCGCACCGATCCGGCGGTCGATGGCTTCGGTTTCGCGCTTGGTGGCTCGACCTACAACTATTCGAATTTCTTCATCACCCTCAAATCCAAGGATGACGGTCGCAAGGACAACGTCGACCAGGTGATTGCAAGACTGAGAGGGCGCCTCGCCAAGGTGCAAGGCGCCCAGATGTTCCTGCAGGCAGGGCAGGACATCAACGTCGGCGGACGTCTGTCGCGCACCCAGTATCAGTACACCCTGACGGATGCCGACATCAGCGAGCTGTCCGAGTGGGCGCCCAAGATCCAGCAGCTGCTCAGCAAGACGCCCGGCCTGGTCGACGTTGCGTCTGACCAGCAGACCAATGCGCCGGCCGTCAACATGACCATCGATCGTGACCGTGCCTCAAGCTTTGGCATCTCGCCCACCTTGATCGACAACACCATCTACGACGCCATTGGCCAGCGCCAGATCGCCCAATACTTCACCCAGCTCAATTCCTACCACGTGGTGATGGAAGTGCCGCCTGAAATGCAGGTCGACCCGAGCCTGTTCGATCGCATCTACATCACGGCGCCGACCACAGGCAAGCAGGTGCCGCTGTCGACCTTCGTGCATATCGACAACACCAAGACCAGCTTCTTGTCGATCGCGCACCAGGGCCAGTTTCCGGCGGTCACCATCTCGTTCAATCTGGCACCAGGCACATCGCTTGGCCAGGCGGTCGATCGCATCCGTGCCGCAGTCGATGCAGCCCATCCGCCAGGCGGCCTGCAGCAGACCTTCCAGGGCAATGCCCAGGCCTTCCAGAGTTCGCTCGCCTCACAGCCCTACCTGATCGCAGCAGCACTGGTGGCGGTCTACATCGTGCTTGGCCTGCTCTACGAGAGCTTCATTCATCCCATCACGATCCTCTCGACGCTGCCTTCGGCCGGGGTCGGTGCGCTGGCGGTGCTGATGCTGGGTGGCTTCGATCTTTCCGTGATTGCCCTGATCGGTATCATCTTGCTGATCGGCATCGTCAAGAAAAACGGCATCATGATGATCGACTTCGCACTCACTGCCGAGCGCGACCAGGGCATGTCTTCTGAAGAATCGATCTATCAGGCGTGCCTGCTGCGATTCAGGCCGATCACCATGACCACCATGGCAGCACTGCTGGCCGGTCTGCCGCTGATGCTTGGCACCGGAACCGGCTCGGAACTGCGACGTCCGCTCGGCTTTGCCATGGTCGGTGGCCTGTTGGTGTCGCAGGCTCTGACACTCTTCACCACACCCGTGATCTACATTTACCTCGACCGTCTGTCGCACTGGTTCAAGGCGCGCAAGCGCGACGACTCAATGCACGACCATCAGCACGGTGATGGGGCGCTTCCCGCTGCCCATCATGCCGAGCCCGAGCCACAGCCATGAACGGCGGGCCCATCGTCAAATGGGTCCTGCTGATCGCATGTATTTGGCTCGCCGCACTGGCGCTTTACGCCATTTCGATCGTCACGCGCCGTCGCGCGCGTGTGTCGAGCGAAAAGCTGTTTGGCGAGCACATCAGCCAGGAAGATTTCGAGGCCCATCTGCAGCTCGGTTTTCGGCACCGCGGCTACCTGGTCGAAGGCAGCCATGGCAACGACCTGGTGATCAGGCGCGGCGGAGAAATCACGCTGGTGTCCTATCAGCACTGGGATGAGCCGTACCGGGTCGAGAAGCGCGTGACGCAGTTGCGTCGTGCCATGCAGGCGCAAGGCGCGGCCGGCGGCAAACTGATCTGTGGCTTCACCTTGCCGAGGCGCATCGAAAAGTCGCTGCGTGCCGGTGCCATTGACTGCATCGGTCCGCGTGAACTGAGGGAACTGATCTCGCACGCCAGCGCCAGAAACGAGGCGCAACAGGGCGACCTGGTGACATCGTTTCGTCCCGAGGCGGCAGATCCTGTGACCGTGCCGGGGCCGCAGTCTACACCGCTCCTGGCCGATCAGCCACACCTGCAAAGCGTGGTGGCCTTGCCGCTCGAGCAGCGGCCCTTGTGCCCACGCTGCAGCGCGCAGATGGAACTGGAAATTGCCGAAGGAGGCGGTGCCAACGGGCAGCGCTACTGGCGCTGTGTGCGCGCGCCCGACTGCAAGGGCATCAGGACAGCTTCTCCCAGCCTGCAGAACGGCTGACGCGCGTCAGCCGGCGGGACGCTACTTCTTGTCGATATTTTCTTTGGCGTCGTGAGCCATATCGCGGGTCTTGTCGACCGCGACATTGACCGCGTCCTTGGCTTCTGTGCCCACCTTTTGCAGTGTGCCCTGAAGGTCCGAGCTGCTGGACGCCTCGCGCGTCTTGGCGATGGCGGCGTCGGTTTCATGCTTGGCTGCGATCGCCGTGTCCTTGAGCGCCTGGCCGGTGTCGACAGCTGCAGCGCGCGCTGCGCCGAGCGCCGAGGACGCGGCGCTGTCGGCTTGTGCCTTGGAGGCATCGACCGAAGGGACGGGCTTGTCGCAAGCGGCAAGCAGGCACGACAGCGATGTCGCGAGCACAAGTGTGGATATGGTAGATAGCTTCATGGCAGGCCCCGTTGTGCAGCTGGTTGGGTCAGACACAGCAAGTTCGATGCCGCGCCTCGCTTTTCGCTTGCCAGGCAGCCGGTCAGGGAAGCCTTGCCGCTATGCGGCAAAAGCCTCGCTTGCACCTTGCGCGACAGGACTGTTGCGCGCGCCTTGGGTCCTGTGACGCGCGTCTTCCAGGATCATGTCGGCGGCTTTTTCGGCAATCATGATGACGGGCGAGTTGGTATTGCCCGAGGTGATGGTCGGCATGATGGACGCATCGACCACGCGCAGTCGCGCGATGTGATGGACCGACAGACGTGGGTTGACGACCGCATCGGTGCCATTGCCCATCTGGCAGGTGCCAACCGGGTGGAAGATGGTGGTGCCGATGGCGCCGGCCGCCTCGGCCAGTTCAGCGTCGCTCTCGCTCTTCGCGCCGGGCATGAATTCGACCGGCTTGAACTCGGCCATGGCGGCTTGCTGCACGATGCGGCGCGTCAGGCGGATCGACTCGATCGCAACCCGCCGGTCTTCTTCGGTGCTGAGGTAGTTGGGTGCGATGCGTGGCGCAGCACGGCTGTCGGCCGAAGCGAGCGATATCCTGCCGCGCGATTGCGGACGCAGATTGCACACCGAGGCCGTGATGGCATCGAAGGCATGCAGTGGCTCGCCGAAGCGGTCCAGCGACAGAGGCTGGACGTGGTACTGCACGTTGGCGCGGCTGTGGCGCGCATCGGAGCGCGCGAAGATGCCAAGCTGGCTCGGTGCCATCGACATCGGCCCGCGCCGCGACCACAGGTAATGCAGTCCGATGCGCAATTTGCCATGCCAGCGACTGGCCAGTGCGTTGAGGGTTCGGGTGCCGCTCACCTTGAAGGCCATGCGCAGCTGCAGATGATCCTGCAGGTTGCCGCCCACGCCCGGCGCGTCGAGCACCGGCACAATACCCTGCTCGAGCAGGGCGGCGGCCGGACCGATGCCGGACAATTGCAGCAGTTGCGGACTGCCGATCGCGCCTGCGGCGAGAATCGTCTCGCCACGCGCGTGCACCACGTGGTGAACCCCGTCGCGCGAGTATTCGACGCCGGTCGCAGTACGGCCGTTGAGCAGCACGCGCGCCACATGCGCATCGGTCACGATCTGCAGGTTGGGTCGCTTTTTCACGGGAGCGAGGAACGCCTGGGAGGCGTTCAGGCGCAGTCCGCGGCGCTGATTGACGTCGAAGTAGCTGCTGCCTTCGTTGTCGCCGGTGTTGAAATCATCGATCGGTGCAATGCCCGCCTGGGCGGCCGCGGCCCGAAAGGCGTCGAGGATCGGCCAGTGCAGGCGCTGCTGATCGACATGCCATTCACCGCCGCTGCCGTGAACCGCGCTGGCGCCGCGATAGTTGTCTTCGCTTTTCTTGAAGTAGGGCAGTACGTCATCCCAGCCCCAGCCGGTATTGCCGAGGCTTTGCCAGCCCTCGAAGTCGGCTTTCTGGCCGCGCATGTAGATCATGCCGTTGATCGAGCTCGATCCACCCAGCACGCGTCCGCGCGGATACAGCAGCGAGCGGCCATTGAGGCCCGCTTCCGGCTCGGTCGTAAAGCGCCAGTCGGTGCGCGGGTTGCCGATGCAGTAGAGGTAGCCGACCGGAATGTGGATCCAGAGGTAATTGTCGCGCTGGCCTGCTTCGAGCAGCAGCACGCGGTTGTTCGGATCGGCGGACAGGCGGTTGGCCAGCACGCAACCAGCGCTGCCGGCGCCCACGATGACGTAATCGACTTCGGTGATGGACGCCATTTTCAGTCGGTACGGTGACGCCGGCCCGCCAGATCGCCCACCATCAGCAGTGCATGCATGTCTGCTCCAGTCGCGCATCGTCGATCGCGACGCGTTCTATCTTGATGCATGCACTTTAATCCAATGCGTTGCAGTCTGCCGCAGCTGGGCCGCACTTGCCTCGTCGAACGCAAGATGGCTCAAGCGCTGCGCTGGCGCGAAGCAGATCGGGGATCGGTGAACGAAACCCGCCACCGGCGCGAGCGCGCCGGCTACAGGCAGGAGGTCAGGCGGGCGCTGTTTCGAGAACGCGCTTGAGTTCGCCGTTTTCGTGCATTTCGGCCAGGATGTCCGAGCCGCCGATGAACTCGCCGTTGACGTAGAGCTGCGGGATGGTTGGCCAGCTGGCGTATTCCTTGATGCCCTGACGCACTTCGTCATCCTCGAGAACATTGACCGTGACCAGCGACTTGGCGCCGTTGGCCTTCAGCAGCGCAATGGCCCGGCCCGAGAAGCCGCATTGGGGAAACTGGGCCGTGCCCTTCATGAACAGCACCACCGGGTTCTCGGTGACGGTCTTGTGAATGAAGTCGTGGACGGTAATCTGTTGGTCGCTCATGCGGGCCTCGCGGTGGATTTGGCTGCTGGGCTCAATTTTAGTCGATCCAGCGAAAGTGCATACGAACTGATGTTCAAGAATATGAAGTGCTTCTAGCCAGTTGCAAGGGCGCCACTGACACGCTCGATGCCGGCCAGGTCGCACCAGCTGGTTGCGTCTTTCAATCCCGCCGCAGCCAGGCGGCGACGCACCTCGCCGGCCTGATCGTAGCCGTGCTCGAGCAGCAGCCAGGCGCCCGGCCCGAGCCTGATGTTGGCAAATCGGATGACTGCGTCGATCAGCCGGAAGCCGTCAGACGCATCAGTGAGCGCTTGCTTCGGTTCGAACCTGAGATCGCCCTGAAGGAGATGCGGATCGTCTGCTGCAATATAGGGCGGGTTGGCCACAATCAGGTCGAGTGGCGCTGGCGGCATGCCCGAAAATGCCGCCGAAGGCGCATCCGGCGCATCGATGTCGGCTTCGAGCAGTTCGATTTCGGCCTTGAGGGTGCTGGCGTTTTCGCGCGCCACG
>CAZZVZ010000224.1:0-5836 GCA_964657655.1 Gammaproteobacteria bacterium
AGCTCGCATATGCGCGCCAGCGCAACGATGGCGGCAGGGCGGTGCGCGGCCTGGCCGAGCAGGTGATGGCCACCGGCCGCACCATGGCGCCGCTGGTGGGTTGGTCAGAGCGGCGGCTCGAGCAATTTCTTCAGCTCGAAGAGCCTGCCGAGCAGACCTCATATTGGAACCAGCATCTCAACACCATGCGTTTTCGGCTGAGCTTTGATCGCCTGATGTCGATCGCCGTGTTGCGCAACGTCTACGCCGCGCCGTTCCTGCAGTTTCTGCCGCAGCGCTTCGGAGCGGTGCTGCGCTCTCGCATGGAGCGCTGCTTCGCGCTGCACGCCAATCGCGGCAATCCCTACGTGCGCGCCTTGATGCAAGGCGAACTGCCCGGGCAAAGGCCCGCCTGGACTCCCATGCCGATCGAGTTCGTCCAGGCCGATGTGGTCGATTTTCTGCAACAGCAACCTGCCGGCTCTTACGATGGATTTACGCTGTCCAACATTCTCGATGGCGCCAGCGTGATGTTCCAGCAGCGACTGGTCCAGGCCCTCGAGCGGGCGGCAGCGCCAGATGCCATGGTTGTCATGCGCAGCTTTCGCGAACCTTCCCGGGCCTCGTCTGCCAATCTCGCGGCGTCTGATCGTTCCATGCTGTGGGGCGTGGTCGAGGCGCTGCCCCTTGCTGCTTCTTCACTCTTGCGAAACGCCTCATGACCCCTCCTGAACTGCTCGAACAGCCCGGCACGCCTGGCCTGCCCCGTCTCGCCCCCATGCTTCCGATGCGCGGCAACGCGGTCACGATCGTGACCACCAGGGTGCTGCATGCCCCAGGCAACGTGGTGTGGGACAGTCTGATGTTCTATGAGCAGATCGAACAGCAGCCGCCACTCCTGCTGCGCCTGCTGCTGCCGCATCCGGTGCGCACTGAAGGATCCAAGGAACACGTCGGCGATGTGGCGACCTGTGTCTACGTCCAGGGGCATCTGCTCAAGCAGGTGACCCGCATCGCGGAAGGCGAACGGTACGAATTCCAGGTGATCGAGCAGCAGCTCTTGTTCGGCGGCGGCTTGAGACTGATGGGCGGCAGCTATGTGCTGCGTCCGGTCTCGGAACACGAGACGGCAGTCTCGGTGACCACCCGATACGTCAGCCACAAGCGGCCGCGCCGCCTCTGGAAGCCGGTCGAAGCGCTGGTGTGTCACGCGTTTCACCGTTACCTGCTGCTTTCGATCCAGAAAAAAGCCGAAGCTCTCGCTGCGCTCTGATTACTGCACCCGGATCTGGATCAGTTCATCGCCTTCGGGGTTGAGCACGTGCACTGCACAGGCAAGACACGGATCGAAGCTGTGGATGGTCCTGAGAATCTCGAGCGGCTGCTTTGCGTCGAAAATCGCCTGTCCCTTGAGCGCCGACTCGTAAGGTCCGGAGACGCCCGCGGCGTCGCGCGGACCGGCATTCCAGGTGGTCGGCACAACCGCCTGGTAGTTCTCGATCAAGCCCTCGTCGATGACGATCCAGTGGGCCAGCGAGCCACGCGGTGCCTCGACGAAGCCCACGCCTTGTGCATGCGTCGGCCAGGAGGATGGCTCCCAGCGTTCGTTATTGAAGGTTTTGACATCGCCTGCCTTGATATTGCCCATCAGCGCTGCAAACCAGCTCGGCATGGTGTCCGCCAGAATCTTGCATTCGAGTGCGCGCGCGGCGGTGCGGCCCATGGTCGAGTACATCGCATCCAGCGGCAGTTGAAGCTGGGCGAGCGAGCGATCAACCAGTTCACGCGTGGCTTCGTTGCCATGGGCGTAGAGCATCAGCACGCGGGCCAGCGGCCCGGTCTCCATGGCATGCCCCTTCCAGCGCGGTGACTTGATCCAGGAGTAACTCGCATCGGTGTCTAGGTTCTGGTAGGGCGGCGTCGGCCCGCTGTAGTTGAGGGTGGTCTCACCCTTGTATGGATGAAGACCCAGGGTCTTGCCGCCTGCATAGTCGTACCAGGCGTGCGCCACGAATTCCTCGATGTGGTCTTCGGCCTTCAGATCGACTTCCTCGATGTGCGACAGGTCGCGATTGAGGATCGCGCCGCGCGGCACCAGGAACGTCGATGGCGCGTTGCTGCCAAGCGCCGGAAAATCTCCATAGGTCAGGAAATTGCCACCGCCCTCGCCGCGACCGAGCGCAAACCAGTCCTTGTAGTACGCGGCGATCGCGAGGGTATCTGGCAGGTACACCTGGTTGACGAACGACTGCATCTTGTCGATCACCTCGGCCACGCGCTGCAAACCGATCTGGTTGACTGCCGTGGTGGCGGTTCCGGGGCCGCTGTGGACACTGATGGCGCATGGCACGCCACCCACCAGCACATTGGGATGGGGGTTCTTGCCGCCGAAGATGGTTTGCAGCTGGACAATCTCGCGCTGCCAGGCGAGTGCGTCGAGATAGTGGGCCAGCGCCATGAGATTGGCTTCGGGGGGCAGCTTGTAGCCCGGATGCCCCCAGTAGGCATTGGCAAAAATGCCGAGCTGACCGGATTCGACCAGCCTTTTGACGCGCACCTGCACGTCGGAGAAATAGCCCGGCGACGAATTCGCGTAGCTCGAAATCGACTGCGCCAGCACCGAGGTCGCCTTTGGATCGGCCTTGAGCGCCGACACGACATCGACCCAGTCGAGCGCGTGCAGGTGATAGAAGTGCATCACGTGGTCGTGGATGAACTGGGTCGCGAGCATCAGGTTGCGGATCAGCACGGCGTTGATCGGCACTGTGTAATTGAGTGCGTCCTCCACTGCACGTACCGATGCGAGGCCATGCACCAGGGTGCAGACCCCGCAGATGCGCTGCGCGAAGGCCCAGGCGTCGCGCGGATCCCGTCCTTTGAGGATGATTTCGATACCGCGCACCATGGTGCCCGAACTCGACGCCCTGGTAATCACATTGCCATCGAACTCGGCCTCGATGCGCAGATGCCCCTCGATGCGCGTGACTGGATCGACCACGATGGTCTGGCTGCCGGTGGGTACCGCTGCCGGGGACGCTGCAATGGCAGGCGCTACGGCGGCGCCTTCGACGCTGGCGCTCACGACGGTGGCCTGGGTGAGGCCAGATTTGCGGCCACCAGTTCGAGCAGACTGCTCGGCTTCTTGTCCCAGCCAAAATGCTGTTGCGCATCGTCAAACGTCCTGCGGCAGTCCGAGCAGGTGGTCAACAGGGTTGTCGCGCCGGTGTCATCGATTTCTCGCAATTTCATTTCCATGGTGCGGTAGCGCAGCGGTGCGGCACGCGGGATGTCGACCACGCCGCCGCCTCCGCCGCAGCAAAAGCTCATGCCACCGTGATTCTTCAATTCGTGCAGGTCCACGCCGAGCGCCTTCATGATCTGGCGCGGCGCCTCCTGCACGCCTCCCTTGCGCACCAGCTGGCAGGGATCATGGAAAGTGGTCGCGCCGCCCTTGGCGGGGTTGACAGAAAGCGTACCGGCCTTCAGGGCATCGGCCATGAACTCGGTCACATGCAGCACCGCGAAGGGCAGCGGTTTGCCATACAGGTCTGCTGCCTCCCAGCGCAAGGCGGTATAGGCATGGCCGCATTCGGGCACCAGCAGCAGGCGCGCCTTGCAGGCGATGGCCTGGCTGATGAGGCGCTGGCTGATCTCGAGCTGCCATTTTTTGCCACCGGCGAAATAGCCGTAGTTCTCGGCAATCAGGCCATCGCTTCGAAAGGTGCAGGACACGCCAAGATGCTGCATCACGCGCGCCAGCGCGGCGACCGCTTCCGGATAGTTCTCGATATCGGTGCGCGGCACGCACAGCATCACCTCGACGTCGCTCCGGTCGATTGGAATCTCGACATCGAACCTGGCGCCGATCGCGAGCAGCTGATCCCTGTAGGGCTCAGCCGATATTTCGGGCTGGCCGGTATCCTTCTGGTGCGATGCCTTGTCGTACAGTTCCCGGGGCGCGAGTCCAGCTGCGAACATGGCATGGCGCGCCTGCTCGATCAGTGCTGCGATATCGATACCCATCGGGCAGATCAGGCTGCAGCGCCCGCACATGTTGCAGCTGTCAAACAGCAGATGCTGCCACTCGCTGAGCTGCTCGGCGGTCACCTTCTTCTTCAAGCCAAGCGCGCGAAACACTGGTGCGAAGGCGCTGGCTTCGCGCTTGTAGGCCTGCTTGAACGGCTCGATCTTCCAGATCGGCGTGTACTTGGGATCCTCGGTGGCAATATAGAAATGGCAGCTTTCGGCGCAGATGCCGCAGTGGATGCATGACTCGAGACGAAAGGCGCTGAGCGCCCCGATGTCGCTCGAGAAGGATCGCATGGCACCTGCAACGCGCTCTTGGGGCAGACGCAGATCCGGGGCATCACCTTGCACCAGATCGAACACGGCCTCGCTCATGAACTGGCTCCTTTTCGGGTCATCAGGGCGCCATTGATGGCGCGTGACGGAAAAATGTAGAAGGCGTGCATCAGCTTGCTGAAGGGAAACCAGATCAGCATCGCATCGAAGCTCAGGATGTGGACCGCCAGCAGCGTCTCGTAGCGGGCGCCCACGTGCGCGGTGGCAGCCAGCCCTGTGGCCAGCACCAGCATCACCATGGCCCAGCTGAAATAGTCGTCAAAGTTCGACAGCATGCGCATCACCGGATTGGTGACGCGCCGAAACAGGACGGCCAGGAACAAGGTGGCCGTCAACACCGAGATGATGGTAATGACGCTGCTGGGAAGCCCAGGCCAGGTGAATTCGATGAGACTGCCGAGAAATTCGATGTGAGGGGTAAACAGCAGGACCACGGCGAACAGTCCAAGGTGGTAGCTGTAGCCGAGCGCCTCACCAGGCCCCGTGCGACCGATGAATTCACGGTGTGGCCAGGAGCGTGTGCCGGTAATCACAAGACCTGCCAGCAGCGACCTGACGAGACCGTGACGCGGCTGGCTTTGTTCACGCCGGATGCGCAGCAGTGCAAACGCAGCGATGCGCCACACGGTGCCTGCGAGGAACACCGACATTGCGACCCAGAACGCGGGTCCGCGTGCAAACGCCAGCAGGCTCATGGTGCCTTTTCCTCGGAAGTGTCCGGTGCCGGGACCGGCGGGGCGGCAGGTCGGGCCGCGCGTTCGAGGTGGCGCTGTCGTTGGCGCGTGATGGCGGCTGTGGCCACGCCAAGTGCAGTGCCCGCCGCGACCGCGCCTGCGGCCACCTCGAGCACATGGCGCGTGCTGGACTCGCCTGCCTTGCCAAAGGTGACACTCGATAGTGGCGAGTAGAAGCTTTCCTTATCCCAGAAATTGGGCTCCGAGCAGCCGAGGCAGCCATGCCCCGATTCGATCGGGAAACTGGTGCCGCCATTCCATTTGACCGTGGCGCAGGCGTTGTAGGTGGTGGGGCCCTTGCAGCCGAGTTCCAGCAGGCACCAGCCGTTGCGCGCGCCCTCATCGTCAAATGACTTGGCAAACTTGCCTTCGTCGTAGAACGGCCGCCGGTAGCAGCGGTCGTGTACGGTATTTCCATAAAAGGCGGTTGGGCGCAGCAAGGCGTCGAGGTCGGGTGCCTTGCCGGTGGTGACAAACTGCATCAGCGTGGCGGCAATCACTTCGCCAATCGGTGGACAGCCTGAAATGTTGATGAGCGGTTTGCCCGACACGATGCCTGACACAGGCCATGCATCGGTCGGGTTTGGGTTGGCCAGTGGAATGCCACCGAAGGCGGCGCAGGTGCCCACGCAGACGATGGCCGAAGCGCCGGCCGCAGCTTCGCGCAGGGTGTCGACTGCGCTCCTGCCGCCAATGGTGCAGTAGCCACCTGCGGCACCCGTTGGAATCGATCCATCGACCACCAGCACATACTGGCCGTG
>CAZZVZ010000225.1:0-5834 GCA_964657655.1 Gammaproteobacteria bacterium
CCGACATGCCAAGCCAGGGTGTGGCACTGCTGCTCGCATCACCGCTGTCATCTTGCAGGCGCAGGCGCGCATCGATCGCGCTCGAGCCGAGCGCGCGGGTCAGCTTTTGCAGCAGATACAGTTCTTCGAGCGTGCTGTGCGGTGAGGCGATCACACCGAACGCCTCGGGGCCGTGCTGCTCGATCAGGCGCTTGAGATTGACGGCGACTGCCTCGAGCGCATCGGACCAGTCGGCGGGATGCGCCGCGCCGTCTTCGCGGATCATCGGCATGGTGAGCCGGTCGGGCGAATTGAGAGCCTCGTAGGAGAACCGATCCTTGTCGGACAGCCAGCACTCGTTGATGTCTTCGTTTTCGAGCGGCAGCACGCGCATCACGGTCTGGTTCTTGACCTGCACGATCAGGTTGGCGCCGAGCGAATCATGTGGGCTGATCGACTTGCGACGCGACAGTTCCCAGGTCCTCGCGGCGTAGCGAAACGGCTTGGACGTCAAGGCACCGACCGGGCAGATGTCGATCATGTTGCCGGACAGTTCCGAATCGACCGTCTTGCCGACGAAGGTGGTGATTTCAGAGAACTCGCCGCGATTGAGCATGCCGAGTTCCATCACGCCAGCGATTTCCTGGCCGAACCGCACACAGCGCGTGCAATGGATGCAGCGCGTCATCTCTTCCATGGCCACCAGCGGGCCGGCGTCCTTGTGGAACACCACGCGCTTTTCTTCCTTGTAGCGCGAGCCTGAACCACCGTAGCCGACTGCCAGATCCTGCAACTGGCACTCGCCGCCCTGATCGCAGATTGGGCAATCGAGCGGATGGTTGATGAGAAGGAACTCCATCACGCCCTTTTGCGCCTGGATCGCCTTGTCGGAGGCGGTGCGCACCACCATGCCTGCAGTCACGGGCGTGGCGCACGCCGGCAGCGGCTTGGGCGCCTTCTCGACTTCCACCAGGCACATGCGGCAGTTGGCGGCGATCGAGAGTTTCTTGTGATAGCAAAAGTGCGGGATGTAGGTGCCGACCTGGTTGGCGGCATCCATCACCATGCTGCCTTCGCGCACTTCGATCTTCTTGCCGTCGAGCGTAATTTCAATCATGGCAGCAGCTCATCAGACATAGGTCGGCACAAGACAGGTCTTGTGCTCGACGTGATAGGCGAACTCGTCGCGGAAATGCTTGATGAAGGCACGCACCGGCATGGCTGCGGCATCGCCCAGCGCGCAGATGGTGCGGCCCTGGATGTTGTCGGCGACCGAATTGAGCAGGTCGAGATCCTCCGCACGCCCCTGACCATGCTCGATGCGATGTACCACGCGATACATCCATCCGGTCCCTTCGCGGCACGGCGTGCACTGGCCGCACGACTCCTCGAAATAGAAGTACGACAGACGCAGCAGCGATTTGACCATGCAGCGCGTGTCATCCATCACGATCACGGCGCCTGAGCCGAGCATCGAGCCTGCCTTGGCGATCGCGTCGTAATCCATGTCGGTCGCCATCATCTGCTCGGCCGGCACCACTGGGGCTGATGATCCGCCTGGAATCACCGCCTTGAGTTTCTTGCCGTCACGCATGCCGCCTGCGAGTTCCAGCAGCTTGGCAAATGGAGTGCCAAGCGGCACCTCATAGTTGCCCGGCAGGGCGACGTCGCCCGACACCGAGAAGATCTTGGTGCCGCCGTTATTGGGCTTGCCGACTTTCAGGAAAGCTTCGCCGCCATTGCGGATGATCCACGGCACAGCCGCGAAGGTCTCGGTGTTGTTGATGGTGGTCGGTTTGCCGTACAGGCCAAAACTCGCCGGGAACGGCGGCTTGAAGCGCGGCTGGCCCTTCTTTCCCTCGAGCGACTCGAGCAGCGCTGTTTCCTCGCCGCAGATGTAGGCGCCGTAGCCATGAAATGCATGCAGCTCGAAGCTGAAATCGGTGCCGAGGATGTTGTTGCCCAGATAGCCCGCAGCGCGTGCTTCCTCGAGCGCTTCCTCGAAACGCTCGTACTCGGCCCAGATCTCACCGTGGATATAGTTGTAGCCCACCGTGATGCCCATCGCATAGCCGCCGATGATCATGCCTTCGATCAGCGCATGCGGGTTGTAGCGCAGGATGTCGCGATCCTTGAACGTGCCGGGCTCGCCCTCATCGCTGTTGCAGACCAGGTATTTCTGTCCCGGAAACTGGCGCGGCATGAAGCTCCACTTCAGCCCCGTCGGAAATCCGGCGCCACCGCGTCCGCGCAGCGACGAGGCCTTGAGCTCGGCCACGATCGCCTCGGGCGGCATCTTGGTGTCGAGGATCTTCTTGAGCGCCGCGTAACCGTCACGCTTCTCGTAATCCGCCAGATGCCAGTTGTCGCCATTGAGATCAGCCATGATCTGCGGCGTGATGTGACGATCGTGCAGTGAAGTATTCATAGGTCTACTTGAGCTCGTCGATCAATGCGTCAATGCGCTGCTCGCTCATCAGGCTGCACATGCGCTTGTTGTTGACCAGCATCACCGGTGCGTCACCGCAGGCACCCATGCACTCGCCTTCGACCAGCGTGAACAGTCCGTCCTTGGTGGTCTCGGTGTAATCGATGCCGAGCTTCTTCTTCAGGTAGTCGCCAGCCCGTTCGCCGCCCGACAGCGCGCACGGCAGGTTGGTACAGACGTTGATCTTGTACTTGCCGACCGGCTTGACGTCGAACATGTTGTAGAAGGTCGCGACTTCCTGCACCGCGATATTGGGTACCCCCAGATAGGAGGCGACCTCGTCCATGGCATCGACCGACAGCCAGCCGTAATGGTCCTGCGCGATGGCGAGAGCCGACATGACCGCCGACTGACGCTGGTCAGCAGGGTATTTGGCCAGTTCGCGATCGATGCGGGTGAGTGATTCTTGGCTAAGAGGCATGGTCTTTGGTTGCTTGTCGGTCAGCGATCGATTTCGCCGAACACGATGTCTTGAGTTCCGATCAGAGTCACCACGTCGGCGATCATGTGCCCGCGCGCCATCTCGTCGAGCGCGTGCAGATGGGCGAAGCCAGCCGCGCGGATCTTCATGCGGTAAGGCTTGTTGGCACCATCGGACACGAAGTAGATGCCAAATTCGCCCTTGGGGTGCTCGACCGCCGCATAGGCTTCGCCCTCGGGCACGTGAAAGCCTTCGGTGAACAGCTTGAAATGATGGATCAGTTCTTCCATGTTGGTCTTCATGCCAACACGGTGAGGCGGTGCGATCTTGTGGTTGTCGATGATCACAGGACCTTCGTTGTTGCGCAGCCATTCGACACACTGCTTGATGATGCGGGTCGACTGGCGCATTTCTTCGATGCGCACCAGGTAGCGGTCGTAGCTGTCGCCATTGACGCCGACCGGCACATCGAAATCCATCAGGTCATAGACTTCGTAGGGCTGCTTCTTTCTCAGATCCCACTCGATACCCGAGCCCCTCAGCATCGGGCCTGAGAAGCCGAGTGCCAGGGCGCGCTCGGGCGACACCACACCGATGCCCACCAGGCGCTGTTTCCAGATGCGGTTGTCGGTCAGGAGCGTCTCGTATTCGTCGATGTAGTGCGGAAAGCGCGCGCAGAAGTCCTCGATGAAGTCGAGCAGCGAGCCGGCGCGCGTGTCGTTCATCGCCTTGATGGTCTTCTCGTTCTTCCACTTCGAGGCGCGGTACTGGGGCATCGAATCAGGCAGATCGCGATAGACGCCACCCGGGCGATAGTAGGCCGCGTGCATGCGTGCACCCGAGACTGCCTCGTAGCAGTCCATCAGATCTTCACGTTCACGAAAGGCGTACAGGAACACCGCCATGGCACCCACGTCGAGCGCGTGCGCGCCAAGCCACAGCAGATGGTTCAGAACGCGCGTGATCTCGTCGAACATGACGCGGATGTACTGGGCCCGCAGCGGCACTTCGATATCGAGCATCTTCTCGAGCGCCAGCACGTAGGCGTGCTCGTTGCACATCATCGAGACGTAGTCGAGACGGTCCATGTAGGGCAGCGACTGCAGATAGATGCGCTGTTCAGCGAGCTTCTCGGTGGCCCGGTGAAGCAGTCCGATATGCGGATCGGCCCGCTGCACCACTTCGCCATCGAGCTCCAGCACCAGACGCAACACGCCGTGAGCGGCGGGATGCTGGGGACCGAAATTGAGGGTGTAGTTCTTGATCTCCGCCATTACTTGATGCCCCCGTAGCCCTCTTCGCGAATCACGCGCGGAATGATCTCGCGCGGAGCAATGGTGACTGGCTGATAGATGACGCGTTTCTGCTCAGGGTCGTAGCGCATCTCAAGGTTGCCGTAGATCGGGAAGTCACGCCTGAAGGGGTGGCCGATGAAGCCATAGTCAGTCAGGATGCGGCGCAGGTCAGGATGGCCCTCGAAGATGATGCCGAACAGATCGAAGGCTTCACGCTCGAACCAGTTGACCGAGGGCCAGACATCGACCAGTGACGGCAGCACCGGCATCTCATCGTCGGGTGCGAAGCAGCGCATGCGCACCCGGACGTTGTTGCTGATCGACAAGAGGTGCGAGACGGCGGCAAAGCGCTGCGACTCGCGCGGCTTCATTGCGTAGTTGTAGTAGTCGACGCCGCACAGGTCGATCAGCTGCTCGAAACGCAGATCCGGATGATCTCTCAAGGTGCGCGCGGTGTGCAGGTAGTCCTTGGCCGCGACCACGATGGTGATTTCTCCGAGCGCCGTGGTACGCGATACCAGGTGTTCGGATAGCGCCGCAGACAATGCGGCCTCGAGCGATTCAATCTTGGTCGTCATATGTGGCTCAGGCGCTCGGGACGTGGGTCTAGGTACGGGCAATCGTGCTGGTGCGCTTGATCTTGTTCATCAGTTGCAAGATGCCGTACATCAGCGCCTCCGCAGTCGGCGGGCAGCCGGGCACATAGACATCGACGGGCACGATGCGGTCGCAGCCGCGCACCACCGAATAGGAGTAATGGTAGTAACCGCCGCCATTGGCACATGAACCCATCGAGATGACCCAGCGAGGTTCGGTCATCTGGTCGTAGACCTTGCGCAGCGCAGGCGCCATCTTGTTGCACAGGGTGCCGGCCACGATCATGACGTCCGACTGGCGCGGACTGGGGCGAAAAATCACGCCAAAGCGGTCCATGTCATAGCGCGAGGCGCCCGCATGCATCATCTCGACGGCGCAGCAGGCAAGTCCGAAGGTCATCGGCCAGAGCGAACCGGTACGGGTCCAATTCAAAAGCTTGTCGACCTGGGTGGTGACAAAGCCCTCGTTCAGTTTTCCTTCGAGACTCATGTGTGTGACCTTTGCGGGGCACTCGAACAGGATTACTCCCAGTCAAGCGCGCCCTTTTTCCAGATGTACCAGAATCCGACCAGAAATTCGACGACGAACACCACCATCGTCAGATAGCCGTACAGCCCGAGTTCGCGCATGGCCACCGCCCAGGGAAAGAAGAAGGCGGTTTCAAGATCGAACAGGATGAAGAGGATTGCGATCAGGTAGTAGCGCACATCGAAGCGCATGCGTGCGTCTTCGAAGGCCTCGAAGCCGCACTCGTAGGGCGACAGCTTCGCTGCATCGGGATGGCTTGGCGAGACGAGGCTGCCAAGAGTCACGGCCGCGATGCCGATGATGGCGCCCACGACAATGAATAAAAGAACGGGGAAGTAGTTTTCCAGATTCACTAGAGCTCACCTGTGTACGCGCGGCAACCAAGCGCCGCGACGATCATTCCTACCGTTCACACCCGATACCACCGGGCCCTGCCTTACTTGGTGCCGACGGCGAGACTCGAACTCGCACAGCTTTCGCCACTACCCCCTCAAGATAGCGTGTCTACCAATTTCACCACGTCGGC
>CAZZVZ010000226.1:0-5788 GCA_964657655.1 Gammaproteobacteria bacterium
GCGGCAATCTGCAGCTCGGCTCGACGGCACAACTGACCGCGACGCCAGCGCCGGCGACGCGCTGGAGCGTTCGCTCGACAGCCTGCGCGGCTGATCGTGCGACCCAATCCTGACCACCAGCAGAGCTTCGCTTAGCAAGAAAGTCACGACAAGAGCACGTCCACCTAAACCGGCGCCTCAAGTTTTCCGAAACGTTGCCGTAACAGCCCCGCTCGAACAACGCGCCATCCTGCGCACCGCGCAGAATGCGATAGGTCCCTAGCCTCCGGAATGTGAGGCCGCCCACCCTGGCGCCATATTTCCTTGTCGCCTCCATATCTGCGGCACTCTGCGTCCCATTGTGCAAGGTCACAACATCGTGTCGCAGCGACAACGACGCCTCTGGACATGTCCCGAATTGCCGCACCGCCTCGAATGGCGCGCATAAACCCGTAAAATGCTGCAATGACACAAGATCCATCACGCACCGCTTCGATTCCGCCGCTCACCTCGATAAGCCCACCTGTTCGCAATCCGGCGGTGGCACTCGCGCCGGAGCGCGACGCACTGGCCGACGCTGATCACGAACTTGAGCGCGATCTCCAGTGGCGCATCGATTTTGCGTGGAAGATCAATGACCAGAATCAGGAACTGATCCGCTCGACCGACCAGAAGACCTACAACCTGATCGTCATGTCGACGCTTCTCATCAGCTTGAGTTCAGCCAACGTTGAGCGTTTCGTCGTGCGTCCCGGCGCGCGCGAAATCGCGCTGGCGGTGCTGGTCGTGACCTGTGTGAATTTTTTCGTGCACGCGCTCTCGACGCTGTTTGCGCGTGCTTCCACCACAACAGCGGCGCCCAACAAGAGCATGATCTTTTTCGGCCACATCGTGAGCCACGGATCGGCAAATGGCTACCAGGCGCAGTTCACTGCTGCCAGCCGAGCCGAGCTGCTGGAAGATCTGGTGACCCAGGTCTCGGTGGTGTCGATGATTCTGCAAAAGAAAATGGCAAGCTATCGACGTTCCTGGATGGCCGCCGCACTCGAGGTCGGTGCCTTCTTGCTGATGGTGCTGGGCGGCCGCTTTCTTTAGAGCCTTCTAGAACGGCTGCGGCTCGACCTTGTAGCCGCGCTGCTGCATCATGGCCAGGCGGTCGACTTGCACCGGGTCGGTCAGATTCATGCGGTAGAACACGGTTGGCTGCTCGACGCTGCGCCAGGCGAACTGCCTGAGCTCGTTGAACACCTGACGATCGGTCGTGAGGCGCGATGCATCGGTCGGCAGCGGAATAGCCCAGAAGCGGGTGGCCGAGTCGCACGCCAGCTTGTCGTACATCAGGCAGTTAGGATCGACGAAACCGCCGAAATTCGCGAGGTAGACGCCACGGCCCGGTCCGACCGACTCCCAGTCATCAACACACACCACGCTGTCATCGCGCGGATCGACGAACCAGCGCAGCGTGAAAGCCCATTGGCCACCGCCCTCGAGAGCCTGATGCAACAGCGCGATGTGCTGCGGCGTCCACCAGTTATCGTCATCAAGAAACGCAACGCGAGGGGCGTTTGCCATGTAGCAAAGCAGAACGCGCAGCGCGCCCCCATCAAAACCCGGTTGTACGCCGCCGTGGCGCTGGGATGTCGAATAGCCAGGATAGAAGGCAAACACCGAGCGGTGGGGCGGCAGTTCGCCAATCAGGGCATCGAGGTCGAGCATGGCCTGATTGGGTGTGTCAAAGCCGAGCATGATCTGGATCCTGCCGGGAAATTCCTGCTCGATGACTGAGCGCAAGGCGGCTTTGAGCGAGCTGCGCCAGATCGATGGAATGATCACCGCGACTTCGGCGGGCACTTGGCCGAAGCTGTTGTAAACCTTGAGAAAGGGTTTCGATGATTCACCGGTTGGCTGAAACACGCCGGCCGCCGGGACCGCGGCCAGCGGCAAAACCTCTTCAAACAGAACCTGATTTGGGCTTGCTGGCGGTGGGGACGGACTCGACATGGGTTCAAGCAGACCTGGGTTGCACGAGTGGCGCGACAAATTCGATGCTCTGATTCTAACCAAAGCCCTGCGGCGCGCCGCGATCGAGCGAAAAAGGCCCGCCCTTGGCGCAAGCCTGTAAAATGACACTTATGCAACTGATTCGAAACACCTTATTGAAGATCGGGCGGCTTGCCACCTGGACCGCGCTGGGCGCCACGCTGCTGCAGATCTCGCCTGCCGCCTACGCCCAGGAGGCGCAGTCGCGCACCATCCCGAGCGATACCTATCAGGTCAAGATCCAGGCCATCAATCTGCCTGCGCTCACCATCGACGGTACCACTGTACAGCTGGCAGCCGGCGCCCTCATCTTCACCCCCGAGAATCGCAGCATTACCAGTTCGGCACTGGCCGTCGACAGCATAGTCCGGGTCGAATTCAACGGCTTTTGCCAGGTCAAGAAAATATGGGTCTTGCAAGACAGCGAAATCGTTCACCGGCCATGGTGGACCACCATCTTCAGCGGCTCATTCCAGCCCCCTTGCTGATCGGCTGGCTGACATGACCCAGAAAGTTTTCATCAAGACCTTCGGCTGCCAGATGAACGAGTACGACTCGGACAAAATGGCGGACGTTCTGCGCGTGCACGAGGGCCTCGAGCAGACCGATCGCATGGAAGATGCGGATGTGGTGCTGTTCAACACCTGCTCGGTGAGAGAAAAGGCGCAGGAAAAGGTGTTCTCGGACCTGGGTCGGGTGCGTGAACTGCGTGAAACAAAACCGCATCTTCTGATCGGCGTGGGCGGCTGTGTCGCAAGCCAGGAAGGCGCGGCGCTGGTCAAGCGCGCGCCCTACGTCGACGTGGTGTTTGGACCGCAAACGCTGCACCGCCTGCCGCAGCTGCTGCGCGCGCGCCGCCAGACCGGCGTGCCGCAAGTCGATGTGTCGTTTCCCGAGATCGAGAAGTTCGACCATCTGCCGCCACCACGCAAGGACGGCCCGTCGGCGTATATCTCGATCATGGAAGGCTGTTCCAAGTACTGTAGCTTCTGCGTGGTCCCCTACACCCGTGGTGAAGAGGTGTCGCGCGGCTTCGAAGACGTGCTGACCGAGATCGCAGACCTGGCCGACCAGGGCGTGCGGGAGGTCACGCTGCTGGGACAAAACGTGAACGCTTATCGCGGCACCATGTCCGGTAGCGAAAACTGTGACTTCTCCATGTTGCTCGAATATGTAGCGGCGATTCCTGGCATCGAACGCATTCGCTACACCACCTCGCACCCGAAAGAATTCACGCAGCAGCTGATCGACTGCTATCAGCGCATCCCGCAACTGGTCTCGCACCTGCATCTGCCGGTGCAATCCGGCTCAGACCGCATTCTGGCCGCCATGAAGCGCGGCTACAGCGTGCTCGAATACAAATCGATCGTGCGGCGCGTGCGCCGGGTGCGTCCTGATCTGACTCTGTCGACTGATCTGATCATCGGCTTTCCAGGCGAGACCGAAGAGGATTTCCAGAGCACAGTAAGGCTGGTCGAGGAAATGAACTTCGACGCCTCGTTCTCCTTCGTCTATAGTCCGCGTCCTGGCACCCCCGCTGCCAGCCTTCACGACGATACCGCAGCAGAGGTCAAGTTGCGGCGCCTGCAGACCATCCAGCAGATGATTGATCGCCAGGCACGTCACATCAGCGAAGCCATGGTGGGCAGCGTGCAGCGCGTGCTGGTCGAAGGACTGGCGCGCAAGGATCCAGGCGAACTGCAGGGCAGAAGCGCCAATAATCGGGTGGTCAACTTCAAGCCGAACCAACCAGTAGCGGCCCTGATGGGCCAGTTCGTCGATCTTCGAATCGCACTGGCCTATCCGCATTCGCTGCGCGGCGAACAACTTCCTCCAGCCCAAGTGCTGGCAGCCTGAGAGCCTCCTTGACAGCAGCAACTCTTCCCAAGGCATTGCCGTTCGATGCGCCAACAGACAACCAGAAACTGGCTAACCTGTGCGGCCCGCTCGACGAGAATCTGCGTCAGATCGAAGTGGCACTCGATGTAGAACTGAACCGGCGCGGCACCAAGATCCTGATCCGCGGCGACAACGCAGCGGCCGCCTTGAAGGTGCTGGAACGCTTCTCGGCGCATGCGGACCAACCGATTGAAATCGACGACATTCAACTGGGCCTCGTGGAGGCACGCCGAGGCGCGCAGGCGACCCAGGGCGCGCTCGAGGATCAGGCCAGCGATATGCCGGTGCTGCGGACGCGCAGGGCCGACCTGCAGGGGCGTACGCAAAATCAGCGCGACTATCTGAAGAACATCCTGTCCTCGGACATTACTTTCGGCATCGGTCCTGCTGGCACCGGCAAGACCTATCTCGCGGTGGCCGCTGCAGTCGATGCGCTGGAGCGCGACGCAGTCAAGCGCATGGTGCTGACGCGCCCTGCCGTGGAGGCCGGCGAGCGGCTGGGTTTCTTGCCAGGCGACCTGGCGCAAAAGGTCGATCCCTATCTGCGCCCACTCTACGACGCACTGTATGACCTGCTCGGCTTTGATCGCACCACTAAACTGTTCGAGAAGCAGGCCATCGAAATCGCGCCACTCGCCTACATGCGCGGCAGAACCCTGAACCACGCCTTCATCATTCTCGATGAGGCGCAAAACACCACGCCAGAGCAGATGAAGATGTTCCTGACGCGCATCGGCTTTGGCAGCAAGGCGGTGATCACGGGCGACAGTACCCAGGTCGACCTGGCGCGCCATCAAAAGAGCGGCCTGGCCGACGCTGCCCAGGTTCTCAAGGACGTGCGCGGCATCGCCTTCACACGATTGACCAGCGCCGATGTGGTGCGCCACCCGCTGGTGGCGCGCATTGTTGACGCCTACGAGGCGCAGCAGGACAACAGCAATCCAAAGTGACTGCGGCGCGTCCCGACAAGTCCAGGGCCCGTCGTGCCGCGCGGCTTTATCTGTCCGTCCAGTACGCAAGCAAACGTGCAGCACCCGATCGGGCGCAGTGCCGCCGCTGGGTCAAGGCAGCCGTTTCGCTCAGTCCCGCCTCGGACAGCCAGCTGACCTTGCGCTTCGTCGACCGTCGCGAGGCGCGCGGCTTGAATCGTGCCTTTCGCGCACGCGACTACGCAACCAACGTGCTGACCTTCGAGTACGGCAGCGCCAACATGGTGCATGCCGACATTGTCATCTGCGTTCCCGTGATCGAACGCGAAGCGCGCCAGCAGAAGAAGGATCTACGTGCCCACTTTGCGCACATGGTGGTGCATGGTGTGCTGCACGCGCACGGCTTTGATCACGAGACTGCACGGGAAGCCGGCACCATGGAGGCGCTCGAGACCCAGATTCTGGCGCGCTTTGGAATATCCGACCCCTATCTTTAGTTGCGCAGCGCGACTGTCACACGCCCGGACGGCAAATTCGTGTATTCTGAAATGCCCCATTCGTTACACCAGTGCATGGCTGAGCCCCTGAGTACCCTGGAGCGGCGCGAACACCAGCCCTCCTTGCTTGAGCGACTCTCTGCATTGCTGATGCGCGAGCCCGAAGACCGCGAGCAGCTGCTTGCGATGCTGCATCAGGCTCACGAGCGCGATCTGCTCGATGCCGATGCGCTGTCCATGATCGAAGGCGTGATGCAGGTCTCCGAGCTGTCGGCGCGCGACATCATGGTGCCGCGCTCGCAGATGGATGTCATCGACATCGAACAATCGCCCGAGCAGTTCATTCCGTTCGTGATCGAAACTGCGCACTCGCGCTTTCCTGTGATCGAAGGCGATCGCGATCACGTGATCGGCATCCTGCTTGCCAAAGATCTTCTGCGCCAC
>CAZZVZ010000227.1:0-5783 GCA_964657655.1 Gammaproteobacteria bacterium
CCGCTCTAGCAGCCAAGCGGCCGGATCTGCGGGAATTGGTTCCCAAAGATCCGGCCTGGCCACGCCTTGCGGCAAGGCATCAACGGGTAATATGGCACACCTGCGCTTGGCTCAAAGCACGCGGCTTTGCACTGGCCTCACCGCGTGGTCAGACAGAAATTCAACAAAGCAGCATTGTCGTTCGCGTGAGCCGGTCGAACGAAACGAAGATGGCACCGCAGCCTCGGGGTGTTTCCGATCAAACCAGAGGCGCCGGACGTTTCTGTCTTGCGCTGGGTTTAGCCTGTTGCTGTTCATTTCCTAACGCATGGTTGAGGTTCTTAATGACGGGTACCGCGCACTCTGTTGGTTTCATTGGCTTAGGATTCATGGGCGAGCCGATGGCGCTCAATCTGGTGCGTGCCGGCACTCCAGTGACCGTGTGGAATCGCTCGCCCGAAGCTTTGCAGCGCCTGGTTGAAGCAGGCGCTCAAGCAGCCGCCAGTGCGCAACAGCTGATGGCCCAGGTCGACATCGTCATCCTGATGCTGGTCGACCAGGAGGCGATGGACGCGGTGCTTGATCGCAACGGCCCCACTTTCGCGCGACGCGTCAAGGACCGCATCGTGGTTCACATGGGCACTACGGCGGCGAGCTATTCAAGTGCACTCGAGAAGGACATCCTTGCTGCCGGTGGTCGATACGTTGAAGCGCCCGTGTCGGGCTCGCGCAAACCAGCAGAAGCAGGCCAGCTGGTCGGCATGCTCGCTGGTGAGCCCGATGCCGTCGCGCTGGTGCGCCCTCTTCTCAAACCGATATGCCGAGAGACCACGGTATGCGGCGCCGTGCCGAACGCGCTCTTGATGAAACTCTCGGTGAATCTGTTCTTGATCTCGATGGTCACGGGCCTGGCCGAAGCAGTGCACTTCGCGGAAGGTCACGGTCTCGATACCGGACAACTGATGGCGGTGCTCAACGCGGGCCCGATGGCAAGCGATGTGTCGCGCGTCAAGCTTGCCAAGCTGACCCAGCGCGATATGGCTGCGCATGCATCGATCGCCGACGTTCTCAAGAACAACCGGCTGGTCGCCGAGGCAGCGCGGCAACGCAATCTGGCCTCACCGCTCCTCGACATCTGCCATTCACTCTATGGCGAGTCACTTGCCATGGGGCATGGCAAGGACGACATGGTGGCCGTGCTTCTCGCCTACGAAGCGCGCACGCGCGCCTTGAACTGAATCTGAGGTGCTGAGGAATCAGTCCTTCCAGCCGCCACCTGCTGCTGCATAGATGTCGACCAGGTCCTGACGCAAACTGGCGCTTGATGACGCTTCGGCCGCCTGGGCATCAAGCAGGTTGCGCTGAACCACCAGCACATCGAGCAGACCGACGTAGCCATTGGTGTACTGCTTTTGCGCCAGATCGTTGGCACGCGTATTCTGGGCGACGCCACGCGCCAGAGATCCATGGCGGGAGGTCTCGTGGATGTAGCTCGACAAGGCGTTCTGCATGTTCTCGGTGGCCTCTAGCACCACCTGCTGGTAATTTGCGAACGCCTCCCTCTGCCTCGCATCAGATGCGTCGATCTCGCCCTCGATGCGTCCGAAGTTCAGAATTGGCTGGACCAGATTGATGCCAACACCCCAGGGCGTTGACGAAAATGGCGTTGCGCTCTGAGCGCCGAACAGCGCTGTCAGGGAAATATCGGGGAACAGATCGGCGCGGGCTGCGCGGCTGTCTGACAGACTGGCTGCGAACTGCCGCTCGGCCGCACGCACGTCGGGTCGCGCCGCAAGAACGCGGGCCGGCGCTGCGATGACGATGCCCGCATCAAGCGGCTTGAGATCGACCTGCTGGCGCAACAAGTCGTTGCGGCTGCCAGGCGGCTGGCCCACCAGTACATTGAGGCGATTGACCGCCGCGTCATAGGCGGTCTGCAGCGCCGGGATCAATGCTTCAGTCGACGAGACTTCTGCTGCCGCGCGCTGGACGTCAAAGTCGCTCGCGATGGCGCCTTCGAGCTGCGCGTGAATCAATTCCAGCGTACGGCGCTCGGTAGCGAGGTTTTCCTGTGCGATGGCGATCTGTTTCTCGAAATTTCTCATCTCGAAATAGTTATGCGCGACTTCAGACAGCAGCGCCACGCGAATCGCCTGGCGGCTCGCTTCGCTTGACTGCACGATGGCGGTGGCTGAGGCGGTGCGCGCCTGGTTGCGGCCAAACAGGTCAAGGTCCCAGCTCAACGCGACATCGGCCTGCGACAGGCTGACCGCCTGGTTGGCTGTGGCGTAGCCTTGATTGCCGCGCTGTGCGTTCAGCTCGCCGTTGATCTGCGGATAAAGCGCCGACGCCGTCACGCGGCGTGCCGCACGCGCTTCCTCCACGCGTGCCGATGCAATCTGCAGACTCTTGTTGCTGGCAAGCGCCTGTTCGATCAGCTGGTCGAGCACCGGATCATCAAAATGCTTCCACCAGGTCTGATCGATATCGGCATCAGCGCTGCTGATCATGAGCGGTTTGGCATCGCCACCGCTCGGCGCGGTCCAGCTGCCCGGCAGCGCAACGGCCGAGTTCTGCGGCTCGGCGGGCGTGGTGCAAGCGGCCAGTACTGCCACGCAGATGGCGGTCAGCGCAATGCGCAGGGACTGTTGATTAGACATGATGATGAACCTTCTCAGTTCCGGTCACGCGCTTTTCGAGTGCTCGCACAAGGACGTAGAAGACCGGGGTCAGAAACAAGCCGAACAGCGTCACGCCAAGCATCCCGGAGAACACGGCAACGCCCATGGCGTGGCGCATCTCGGCCCCGGCACCCGAGGACAGCACCAGTGGAGTGACGCCCATGACGAAGGCCAGTGACGTCATGAGGATCGGACGCAGCCGCAGATGGGCTGCCTCGATCGCTGCGTCGAATGTGCTCTTGCCGTGGATCTCGAGCTCGCGTGCAAATTCGACGATCAGGATGGCGTTCTTGCACGCCAGTCCAATCAGCACGAAGAAGCCGATCTGGGTGAACAGATTGTTGTCGCCGCCCGACAGCCAGACTCCCGTGATGGCCGACAGCAGGCACATCGGCACGATCAGGATGATCGACAACGGCAGGAACACGCTTTCGTACTGCGCCGCCAGCACCAGGAACACCAGCAGCACGCAGATGGGGAACACCAGCATGGCGGTATTGCCCGACAGAATCTGCTGATAAGTCAGGTCGGTCCACTCGTAGCTCATCCCTTGGGGCAGCGTCTGATCGAGGATCTTGGTGATGGCCTGTTGCGCCTGGCCGGTGGAATAGCCAGGTGCCGGGCCACCGTTCAGATCTGCCGAGCGATAGGCGTTGTAGCGCATTGCATTATCAGGACCGGTGGTCTCGCTGACATTGACCAGAGCACCAAGCGGCACCATCTTGCCGTCGCTGTTCTTGGTCTGCAGTTTCAAGATGCTGTCCGGGGTGGAGCGGAACTCCTTGTCAGCCTGGGCAATCACCTCGTAGGTGCGGCCGAACTTGTTGAAGTCGTTGATGTAGAGCGAACCCAGATAGATCTGCATGGTGCTAAAGGCGTCCTGCACATCAACCCCGAGCTGCATCGCCTTGGAACGATCAAGATCGGCGAACAGCTGCGGCGTGTTGACGTCGTAGCTGGTAAACACGCCCTGCAGCTCCGGACTGGCGTGCGCCTTGGCCTGGACTGCCTTCATCGCCTCATTGAGCGCGTCGTAACCGCGGTCACCGCGATCTTCCACCTGCAGCTTGAAGCCGCCAATCGTGCCGAGTCCTTGCACCGGTGGCGGCGGAAAGATGGCAATGAAGGCATCCTGTACGCCGCCGTACTTTTTCTGCAGCTTCTGGGCAATTGCGGCGCCCGAGAGTTCCTTCGATTTACGTTCCTCGAACGGCTTCAATGTAACGAACACGATGCCCGCCGACGGGCTGTTGATGAAGCCGTTGATCGACAGGCCCGGAAACGCGACGGCACTCTCGACGCCTGGTTCCTGCTTGGCAATGTCGGACATCTGGCGAATCACTTTCTCGGTGCGGTCGAGCGTCGCGCCGTCGGGCAGCTGGGCAAAGCTCACCAGATACTGCTTGTCTTGAGTCGGAACGAATCCCGGCGGCACCAGCTGGAATCCGACATAGGTCATGACCAGCAACAGGCCATAGACCAGCAGCGATGCAGTCTTCTTGCCGAGGATTCCGGTCACGCCTTTGCTGTAACCCGCAGAGCCACGCCGGAACACCCGATTGAAGCCGGCAAAGAAGCGGCCCAAAACGCGGTCCATGACCCGTGTCAGCCGATCCTTGGGCGCGTCGTGAGCCTTGAGCAGCGTGGCTGCAAGCGCGGGCGAAAGCGTCAGCGAATTGAAGGCAGAGATGACCGTCGAGAAGGCGATCGTCAGCGCAAACTGGCGATAGAACTCGCCGGTCAGGCCACTGATGAAGGCAATCGGTACGAACACCGCGCACAGCACCAGCGCGATCGCAATGATCGGCCCGGTCACCTCGGTCATGGCCTTGAGTGTTGCCTCGTGCGGACTCAGCCCATTCTCGATGTTGCGTTCCACGTTTTCGACCACCACGATGGCGTCATCGACCACGATGCCGATGGCGAGCACCAGCCCGAACAGCGACAGCGCGTTGATCGAGAAACCGAACAGGTTCATGAACGCGAAGGTACCGATGATGGACACCGGAACCGCAAGCAGAGGGATGATCGAGGCGCGCCAGGTCTGCAGAAACAGGATCACCACCAGCACCACCAGCAGCACCGCTTCGAGCAGGGTATGCACCACCGCTTCGATGGAACCGCGCACGAAGACGGTCGGGTCATACACGATGCTGTAGTCGAGGCCTTGCGGAAAATTCTTTTTGAGCTCCTCCATGGTATGGCGCACCTGGTTGGAGATTTCGATCGCGTTCGAGCCCGGTGCCTGGAAGATCGGGATGGCCACGGCCGGCTTGTTGTCGAGCAGCGAACGCAAGCCATACTCGGAGGCATCGATCTCGACCCGCGCCACGTCTTTCAGGCGCGTGACCACACCATTGTCGCGTTTGATGATGATGTCGTTGAACTCATCGACATCAGTAAGGCGCCCGCGCGTGTTGACAGGCAATTGAACTTCGACGCCGCTGGCATAGGGCGCACCGCCGATGACGCCTGCTGCGACCTGCACGTTCTGGCGCCGGATCGCGTCCACCACTTCGCCGGCCGTCATGTTGCGCTGGGCGATCTTTTCCGGATTGAGCCAGACCCGCATGGCGTAGTCACCCGAACCGAACAGTTGCACATCGCCGATGCCCTGGATCTTCGACAGCTGATCCTTGACGTTGAGCAGCGCATAGTTGCGCAGGTACAGCATGTCGTAGCGCTCGTTGGGTGATTTCAGATGCACCACCATGGTCAGGTCCGGCGAGCTCTTGACGGTTGTCACGCCGAGCTGGCGCGTCACGTCCGGCAGTCGCGGCAGCGCCTGATTGACACGGTTTTGCACCAGCTGGGTGGCGAGATCAGGGTCGGTGCCGAGCTTGAAGGTCACCGTCAGCGTCAACGTGCCGTCGCTGGCCGCCTGCGAGAACATGTAGAGCATGTTCTCGACGCCGTTGATCTGCTCTTCGAGTGGCGTAGCGACGGTCTCGGCAATCACCTTGGGGTTGGCGCCCGGAAACTGTGCCCTGACCACCACTGATGCGGGCACCACCTCGGGATATTCCGAGATCGGCAACTTGAACATCGAGATCAAGCCGGCCAGAAAGATGACCACCGAAATAACGCCGGCAAAGATGGGCCGATCGATGAAGAATCGAGAGA
>CAZZVZ010000228.1:0-5769 GCA_964657655.1 Gammaproteobacteria bacterium
AGCCTCGAGCTCAAGACGGCACTGGCAGGCAGCCGCGCCCGAGATGCAGTGGTCTTCAATCCGAGCGCGAGGACCCTCACGGTGGCGTTGCCACCGGGTGCCGATGCCAAGCAGATGCGCGAGCGTGTCCAGGGCTGGCTACAGGCCGAGGCGCGCCGCATCTTCGAGGAACGCAGTCTGATCTATGCCGAACGTCTGGGCGTCGCCCCGCGGCAGCTGCGCCTGAGCTCTGCCAAGACGCGCTGGGGCAGCTGCAACAGCGACGGCAAGATATTGCTCAACTGGCGCCTGATCCATTTTCCGATGTCCTCCATCGACTACGTGGTGGCGCACGAACTGGCGCACCTGCGCGAGATGAACCACGGTCCACGCTTCTGGCAGACGGTGGGTGAAATCCTGCCGGGCTTCGAAGCCGCCCGCGCCCACCTGGCCGAGCCACCGCCCGATCTGCTGCCGGTCTTCTAGCGCTCGCAGCTGTCTTTTTTTCTGGAAGGAAACTGCCGTGAAAATGCTGCACACCATGCTACGCGTGGGCGACCTGACCCGCTCGATCGATTTCTACACCAAGGTGATGGGCATGGCGCTGCTGCGCCAGACCGATCGTCCCGAACAGAAGTACACACTCGCTTTTGTCGGCTATGGCGACGGCAATGCCAGCGGCGAGGCTGAGCTCGAATTGACCTACAACTACGGCGTGTCGAGTTATGACATCGGCTCGGCCTACGGCCACATCGCGCTACGCGTCGACGATGTGGTGGCGACCTGCGACACCATTCGCGCCTCGGGCGGCAAGATCAGCCGCGAACCGGGCCCGGTCAAGGGCGGCAGCACCATGATCGCCTTCGTTGAGGACCCCGACGGCTACAAGATCGAACTGATCGAGCGCCACTAGCGCGCTGCGGGCGTCACGCCGTAGCTCAAGAACCGGTTGGCGTAGTCCACATACTGGGCTGCGCTGACGTCTTCTGCCCGCGCGGTCGGGCTGATGCCGGATTGCTCGAGCGGTACCACCTGGTGGTAGGCACCGAGCGTATTGCGCAGCATCTTCCTGCGCTGGCCGAACGCTGTGGCCACCATCAGCGCAAACCCGGCGGCGTCGAGGATACGCCGCGACAGCGTACGGTCGGGAATCATGCGCACGATGGCCGAAGTCACCTTGGGCGGTGGGTCGAATGATTCGGCAGGCACGTCAAACAGATGCTCGATCTGGTAGTGCACCTGCAGCATCACCGACAGCCGGCCATAGGCCGATTCGCCAGCCACGGCCGTCATGCGTTCCACCACCTCCTTTTGCAGCATGAAATGCTGATCGCGCACCACCTCGATCGAATCGATCAGATGGAACAGCAGTGGAGAAGAGATGTTGTAGGGCAGATTGCCGACAATGCGCAGCCTGCGCCCCTCGCCTGCAAGCGCCCTGAAATCGAACTCCAGAGCATCGGCTTCGTGCAACACGATCGGCAATGTCGCCCCACGCGCGGCCAGCCGGCGCACCAGATCCCGATCAAGTTCCACCACATGCAGCGGCGCCGCACCAGCAGCGCTCAAGGCCCGTTGCAGCGGCTCGGTCAGCGCTCCCAGGCCAGGGCCGATTTCAATTGCGATATCGGCCGCATCGGCACCGATTGCCGCCACGATCGCGGCGATGACACCAGCGTCGACCAGGAAGTTCTGGCCGAAGCGCTTTCTGGCGACATGCTTCACGCGGACATCTGGCGCGCGTGCTGCATCAGCAAAGCGCATTCGATCGCCGCGTGCATGCTGCCCGCGTCGGCCTGGCCGGTGCCGGCCAGATCGAGCGCGGTGCCGTGGTCGACCGACGTGCGAATCAGCGGCAATCCCAGGGTGATATTGACGCCCGAGCCGAAGCTCGCATATTTCAGGACCGGCAGTCCCTGATCGTGGTACATGGCAAGGACCGCATCGACATGCTTGAGGCGTTCTGGCTGAAACAGGGTATCGGCCGGCAGGGGGCCGATGAGATCGAGGCCCTCAAGACGAAGGCTCGCCAGCACCGGTTCGATCACCTCGATCTCTTCACGACCGAGCACGCCCGATTCGCCGGCGTGGGGATTAAGGCCCGCCACCACGATGCGCGGTCGCGCGATACCGAACCAGCGGCCCAGATCACGCGCCAGAATCCTGATGACTGCCTCCAGATCGTCGCGGTTGATGGCCGCCGCGACGTCAGCCAGCGCCAGATGCGTGGTGGCCAATGCCACGCGCATGCCGCCACCTGCAAGCATCATCACGACCCGCGCCACGCCACATCTGTCGGCGAAGAATTCCGTATGGCCGGTAAACGGGATGCCGGCCTGGTTGATGATGCTCTTCTGAATGGGAGCGGTCACGACCGCATCGAAGCTGCCCTCGAGCGCACCATCGATGGCGATCTCAAGCGTCTCGAGCAGGGCAGGCACATTGGCCCGATCGAGCTGCCCGGCACAAGCAGTAACTGCCAGCGGGACGTCGACCACCTCGACCGCGCCCGGCGGCGGCGCCCTGGTTGCATCAAAGGTGCACAGCGGCAGTGCGATGCCCGTGGCGCGGGCGCGCGCCGCGAGCATGCGACCGTCGCCGATCAGGATGGGTCGAAACTGGGCCCTGAAGTCGGCGTTCGCAAGAGATGCGAGCGAAATTTCGGGCCCGATGCCGGCGGGCTCGCCAGTGGTGATGGCAATCCTTGGCAGCGTCATGGCTGCCCTGCCCCGTCAGGACCGGTCGTCGAGCAGACGGATTTCGACGTAGGCTTCGTCACGAATGCTACGTACCCAATCCTCGTATGCCTCCTCGACCTTGCGCTCGTGCACCGCCTGGCGTGCCAGCAGACGCACACGCTCGGCCGGAATATCCTGCGTGCCGCGACCGAGCACCTGGATCAGGTGCACGCCGAACTGCGTGGTGGTCGGGTCACTGATCTGACCGATCTTGAGGCCGTCCATGGTGCGCTCGAATTCGGGCACCGTGTCGCCCGGGTATACTTCGCCCAGGTCGCCGCCCTTGGCCGCCGAGCCATCTGCCGAATAGGCGCGCGCCATGTCCTCGAAAGTCGACTGACCCGACTCGATGCGACGCTTGATTTCAGCCAGACGCTGACGCGCCTGCGCTTCAGAGGTGACTTCGTTGACGCGGATCAGGATGTGGCGCACGTGCGTTTGCTGCACCGGGGCAATGCCCATCTGCTGGGCAGTGGCAGCAGAGCCTGCATTGCGCCTTGCCACCAGCTTCAAAATGTGAAATCCGTTCGGGCTCTTGATTGGCTTGCTGACCTGACCGGGTGACAAGTCCTTGACGCCATCGACAAAGATCTGCGGAAAGCGCTCGGACGAGCGCCAGCCGAGGTCGCCACCGGCAAGGCCTTCGGGCCCATCCGAATAGGTCACCGCGAGTTTTGCAAAGTCGCCGCCACTGGTGGCCTGATCATCGACCATGTCGGCCTTCTTCCTCGCAGCATCGATCTGCTCGGAAGTGGCCCCTTCTGGTGTACGAATCAGAATGTCGGCCAGATCGAGCTCCTGCGAGCCTGCCGTCACACCGGTCTGCTGGGCGATGAAGTTGTCGATCTCACCTTCGCTGACCTGCACCGTGCTGTCGACATCGTGTTCGCGCAGGCGCTGCATCACCATCTGGTTACGAACGTCATCGCGGAACTGAGAAAACGGCGTGCCGTCGGATTCGACGCGTTGTCGAAAGGCCTCGACCGACATCTTGTTGGCACTCGCCAGGTTGACGATGGCACGATCAACCGAAAAATCGTCGACGCGGATGCCGTCATCCTTTGCTTCTTGCAACTGGGCGCGTTCATCGATCATGTGTTCGAGTACCTGGCGATTGAGCACATCGACGGGTGGCAGCGGTGTTCCCTGGCGCTGCAGCCCGCGCTCGACCGAGGTCACGCGTGCACGCAGTTCATTTCTCGTGATCACTTCGGTGTTGACCACCGCCACGATTTCGTCGGCCACCGGACTGCGCGCCGAATTGGGCAGCGTCGCGAGCGTGGTCTCCATGTGAGCCTGTGCCAGCAACACACCCGGCAACACGATGAGGCCGCCTGCCAGCATGAAACGATAGGAAAGAAACTTCATTGCTTTACTCGTAATGGTCAAAAGGCGACTCTTCGGGTTTGGGCTCAACAATCGGCGTGTAGCCGGTAATATTGCGCCGCAGAGCATCGAGCGGATTGGTTCCGATCTGCGAGAATCCATTGAGCTCGAGCTGCACAAAAAACGTCGACGTCGACGTGGTGGCACTGGTGACGAACTGCTGGACCGCGAATCGCAGCGTCCAGCAGCAACCGCGGTATTCCAGGCCGCCCAGACCCTCGACCAGGCGCCGGTCGCGGGACGAGTAGTTTACCCGACCTACGCCATACCAGCCGCCGCCCAGTGGATACTGACCGCTGAAGTCGTATTGGTCAAACTGGCCGCGCAAGTAGCGGTAGTCAAAGCCCAGCTCCCTGTTGTCGCCGGGCGTCCAGCGCACTCCGACATTGGAACGCTCGACACCGCCGGCCGCCGGGCTGTAGTCAACCCCGCCGTCGACGCCGATGGTGGGCGTCACCGCGCCGCTCAAAAGTGCCAGGAAATCGGTCTGCCCGGCGGTCACCGGCTGGCTGGCCTCGAGCGAGGCGTAGGGAATATCAGGATTGGACAATGCGTTGCCGATGCCGGGTACCGTGACGTTTTGCGCCGATACGTAGTAACGCGCACCAACTGCAGCGCGGAACAGTTCGGCACCGGTGCTCGGGTTGAGCAGGCGCGTCGTGACCGCCGCAGTCAGCTGATTCTCATCGGCCAGCCGGTCGTAGCCGGTGTAGGAGTTCTCGGCGAACAGTTGCGAAAAGTTGAAATCCGGAATTCCCGAGTCGAAATCCGGGAACTGGCTCTGATTGCGGTACGGCCGGTACACATAGAACAGACGCGGCTCGAGCGTCTGGTCGTAATCGTGGTCGAACAAACTGGCAGATCGCTCGAAGATCAAGCCTGAGTCGACGCTCACGGTCGGCACATTGCGGTTAAACGAGTTGGGCAGACCCGGCGCCTGATCGGTCAGCGCATAGGAGGTCGAGTTGTAGCTCAGCTTGGGACGAACGAACCAGCCGGCACCGACAATCGGATAGCTCACGCTTGGATTGAGCACAAAGCGGTCGCCGCCCACCGCGCCGATGGTCTCAAAGCGCGTGGCAAAGCCGGTCAGGCCGAAATCAAAGCCACCGTAATCGAGTTTGGCCGCCTCGAGCTCGAATTCCGGCACCTTGTCGTATGGGATGGCAATCGTGCTGCCGGGCAGCTCGAGCGTCTGATAACGCACCGCACGTGCCGTCAGATTCCAGTAGGTCGAGGAATAGGTCAGCTCCAGATCGCGCGGCAGGATTCTGGTCGAGGCGGCAGCCAGGTTGCGGGAAAAGTCGACGAAGTAATTCGCGTCTGAAACCTTGGAGAAATTAACCGAGCCAGACAGCCCCTGCAAGATGCCGCTACCGGCCCAGTTGCCCTGCACCAGCATCGAATAGCGGAAAGTTCCGGTTTCCTGGTCGTTGAGCGCTTCGAAGCGCACATCACCCTTGTACTGCGGCTCGAGGAAGCGGAAATCAATCGCTTCTTGCAGTCCGCGGCGCGACATGTAATTGCTGTATTCAGTGAGATCGCGATTGGGCGCGATGTTCCAGTAGTAGGGCAGCAGAAATTCAAAGCCACTGGTCGAGGTGGCACTGAGGGTCGGCGGCAGAAAGCCGCTGCGGCGCGAGTTGTCGAGCGGAAAGGTCAGGTA
>CAZZVZ010000229.1:0-5749 GCA_964657655.1 Gammaproteobacteria bacterium
AGACCGTGGCATCGTGCCCGACTCCCAGTTCGGTTCCCTGATCCAGATCCATCGAATCTGCCGTCATGTACCACTCGTAGTCCCCGGGCGGGCAGGTGGTATAGATCGGCTCGATCATGGTCGATTGGGTGCGCGACAGGAAATTGATGCGGTCCGCGAAGCCGCGACCCTCGTTGCTCCACAAGTAGTAGTCCGGTGCGACGAAGAAGCCCTGGTAGTCGTCCATGCGCAGGCGCAGTTCCGGACCGGTGTAGGTGTTGTTGTCGCGAAACAGTCGCACCGATCCCTTGGCGAACATTTCGTCGCTCACCTGGTCGTAATGAATGTAGTCGCCCTTGATGATGCCGCTGGCACGTCGAACTTCAGCATTGCCGATCAGGGTGGTGTCGACTTCGTTGGTCCCGTAAATCTGGTCAGCAATGCCAAACGTCGGCGTGTCTTCGGCCGGATGCGACTTGGGGTCGATCAGGGCATCTTGCAGATGCAGCTGCAGGCCTTCTTGCGCCATGCCGGCCGCGGGCGAAAGAAGCAAGGCCAGTGAGAGGGCGCGGGCAACGCGCGTCAAGCGCAAGCGAGAGGGTACAAGACAGCCTTGGGATCGAAACTCGGTCTCGCGCATCGGAACGTGGCGCGACGCGCGCCGCTTGGAAATCGGGCAATGGGCTATTATAGGGCATCGGTTTTCCTCAAACCGTACTGAAACACCTCTGACTGTCGCGACCCAGTACTTGCCACCTTGACGTTTGTCCGCTCATGCAGTTGACCGGTCCCGACCCGCGCCAGGGCGCCTTACACGATTGGCTGTCGTCGCGCACCTCCTTCGGATTTGACCTGGCGACGCTCGCTCCGGCCTCGAGCGACGCGAGCTTTCGCCGTTACTTCAGACTCAAAAGCAACAGTCACGGCTCGCTCATCGTGATGGACGCGCCGCCCGACAAGGAAGACTGTCGCCCCTTCATCAAACTGGCAGCGGCGCTTGAACAGGCCGGTGTCTCGGCGCCTCGTGTACTCGACCAGAACCTCGAGCTGGGCTTTATCGTGCTCACCGATCTTGGCGATACCACCTATCTGACGGCCTTTGAAGATGCCGACCTGGAGCAGCTCGGGCGCCTCATGACCGATGCCCAGGACGTGATTCACCGCATCCAGGACAGGGTCGACGCGCGCACGCTTGCCCGTTACGACGAAGAGCTGCTCATGCGCGAGATGCAGCTGTTCCCCGAGTGGTATCTGACGCGCCACTGCAACATGACGCTGACGGATGCGGAGCGCAACATGCTCGACACGCTGTTCAAGATTCTGAGCCAGAGCTCACTTGCGCAGCCGCAGCTGGCGGTGCACCGGGACTACCACTGCCGCAATCTGATGGTGCTCGATGAATCTCAGCTGAACGGGAATCCGGGTGTGCTCGATTTCCAGGATGCTGTCGCCGGCGCTGTCAGTTATGACCTGGTGTCGTTGCTGCGCGATGCCTACGTCGAATGGCCCGAACAGCAGGTGCTCGACTGGACTGTGCGTTTCTGGGAAGCTGCCCGCAAACGTGGCATCGAAATGCCGCGCGACTTCGCAGACTTCTGGCAGTCGTTCGAATTCATGGGTCTGCAGCGGCATCTGAAGATACTGGGCATCTTTGCGCGCCTGTCGCATCGGGACGGCAAGCATGGCTATCTGGCCAATCTGCCTCTGGTGGAAAAATACGTGCGTGCAGTCGCCGCGCGCTACCGCCTCGCTGCACCGCTACTGCGCTTGCTCGATCGCGCCGCAAAGCAGCAGACCGTGACCGGCTACACCTTCTGATGCGCGCCATGATCCTGGCCGCAGGGCGCGGCGAACGCATGCGGCCCTTGACGGACAGCGTGCCCAAGCCACTCCTGAAAATTCACGGCAGGAGCATGATCGAATGGCAGATCGTGCGCCTCAGGGATGCGGGGGTGCGCGACATCATCATCAATCACGCCTGGCTCGGTCAGAAGATCGAAGAAGAGCTGGGCGATGGACGGCGCTTCCAGGTCAAGCTGAACTATTCGCATGAAGCGCAGGCACTCGAGACGCTTGGAGGCGTGGTCCAGGCGTTGCGCTACCTGGGCGACGCGCCCTTCTTGCTGGTGAGCGGCGACATCTACACCGACTACCACTATCGCAAGCTCGAGACGGTCGCCAGCGACATCGCGAGCGCCTATCCGATGCGCGCCGCGCATCTGGTGCTGACGCGCAATCCGGCGTACCACCCGAAAGGCGATATGGGGCTTTCTGGCGGCAACATCTCGCTCGAGGCACCGCTCTACACCTATGCCAACATCGGCGTCTATCACCCACGACTGTTCAGCGGACTGGTACGCGGCGAGAAAATCAAGCTGTTCCCATGGATGTATCGCTTCCTTGGCAACCAGCGTGTCACAGGTGAACTGTTCGAGGGCGCCTGGAGCAACATCGGCACGCCAGCAGACCTCGAAGAAGCCAATCGGCGAGACGCCCACTCTGGGCCGACGCTGCACCACGACCAGCCGGTCGCGCCAACATGAAAGCGGTGCGGTCGAGCGCGGCACTCGCCATCGCCGGCTTTGGTCCGGTCGGCGCAGCCTGTGCCATCGCATGTTCCTTGCGGCTTGCTGAAGATCAGCACATCGTCGTGCTGGACGGCCGTGCGGCTCAGCCCTCTTCCGTCGATCCGCGCATGATCGCGATATCCGAGGGAAGTCGCCTCATCCTGGAACGGCTCGGCGCTTGGGAGGCGCGCGCGGCCAGTCCGATCACGCAAATACATGTGTCGCAGCGCGGCAGTTTCGGCCGTACCCTGATCGAGGCACGAGACTATCGCATCCCGGCGCTTGGCTATGTGATTGCCTATCACGAACTGGCAGGCATGCTGCAGCGGCGCGTACAGCAACTCGGCATCGAGGTACGCCAGGTCCGTCTCGCTCAGGAAACCAAGGCTGACGACAGTACTGTGCCAGCGCCATCGTCGTCGGCTCTGGCGGAAAGCCCAGCCCTGTCGCTGGCGCTCGATGACGGCAGCACGCTCACGGCGCAATACCTGGTGCATGCGGAGGGCGGCACGTTTGGCGATCAGCGCGCAAAGCCCGTGACGCGCTCCTACAGGCAGCACGCGCTGACCGCGCTCGTGAGCGCGAGCCATCTGGTCGCGGAGCGCGCCTACGAACGCTTCACCGCCGACGGTCCGATCGCGCTGCTGCCCGCAAGGCATGACGGCCAGCCCTGCTATGCGTTGGTCTGGTGTGCCAAGCCGGCAGATTGTGAGCGCCGCATGCAGCTCGACGAGCACGCCTTCCTCGCTGAGCTGGGTCGTGAGTTCGGCGGACGTGTCGGCCGTTTTACCAGCGTTGCCAGGCGCGCCTCGTTTCCCCTTGGCCTCAATATCAGACGCAGTTGGCCACGCGAGCGCGAGCTTGGCATCGGCAACGCTTCGCAGACACTGCACCCCGTGGCTGGCCAGGGCTTCAATCTGGGGCTGCGCGATGCACTGCAACTAAGCGACGTGCTGGGACGATTCCTGAGTCATCCCTCGCAGGTGGCGCGACAGTTCGCGGCGCTGCGGCGCATCGACCGCGGCAGCACCATCGGGGTGACCGATTTCTTGCCGCGCGCATTCGGAATTTCGGCACCATTTGCGGGCGTGGCACGAGGCGCGGCGCTGACCCTGCTCGATCTGATTGCGCCGTTGCGCCATCCGGTCGCGAAGCAGATGATGAACGGCAGACGCTAGCCGCAGGTAAGCGTTTCTTGCTTCTAGTGTTGCGCCTGTGCTGCGACGTGAAATTTTTGGTGCCTGAAAAGCGCGCAGTTGACCTAGAATATCGCTCCCTTCCAAGTCTTGGCACCCGCCCCCTCTTGTCGTGCAGCTCGCCCAGTTCAAGCTCTCCAACAATGTCTTCGTGGCGCCCATGGCGGGCGTGACGGATCGTCCCTTTCGCAAGCTGTGCAAGCGACTGGGCGCGGGCTACGCGGTCAGCGAAATGGCGGCCAGCAATCCCAGGCTGTGGGCCACCGAGAAAACCTCCAGGCGTTTGAATCACGATGGTGAGGCAGCCCCGGTGGCGGTCCAGATCGCGGGCGGTAGCGTTGCCCTGATGGTCGAGGCCACGCGCTTTAACATCGAACGCGGCGCTGACGTGATCGACATCAACATGGGTTGCCCGGCGAAGAAAGTGTGCAGCATGGCAGCGGGTTCTGCACTGCTGTCCGACGAACGCCTGGTGGCACAGATGCTCAGCGCCGTGGTCGCGGCCGCAGGCGTGGTTCCGGTCACGCTTAAATTTCGCACTGGCCCGAACCGCGCGCAACGCAACGCGCTGCAGGTTGCCCGCATTGCCGAACAGGCCGGCGTTGCCATGCTGACGCTGCACGGCCGCACACGTGCGGATCAATTCAACGGCGTGGCCGAGTACGACACCATCGCGCTGGTGAAGAGCCGCTGTGCTATCCCGGTGGTGGCCAACGGCGACATCGACAGCGCGTCCAAGGCACGCGCAGTGCTTGACTACACAGGCGCTGACGCTGTCATGATCGGCCGCGCCGCAATGGGGCGCCCCTGGATCTTTCGCGAGGTGGCGGCGTTCCTTGAGAGCGGCACGCGCATCGCACCGCCGACCATTGGCGAGGTGCGCGCCCTGCTGTTGGAACATCTTGCCGATCACTACGCCTTCTATGGCGAATGGACTGGCGTTCGCACCGGTCGCAAGCACATTGGCTGGTATGTTCGCGAGCTGCCACACGGCGAGGCTTTTCGCGCGTACATGAATACCCTTGACAGTTGCCACCTGCAACTTGCCGCAGTCGACCAGTTTTTTGGCGAGCTCGGCCCACAACACGCAGCACTACCTGCTGGAACAACTGAGGAGCGACTTGCCGCATGAGCAAGCAATCGATTGAAGAGTGCGTGCGCAGGAGCCTCGAAAAATACTTCCGCGACCTAGAAGGCGAGTCTGCCCACAACGTGTACGACATGGTGATGCTGACGGTCGAGCGGCCAGTCCTCGAGGTCGCGATGGAACAGGCATCGGGCAACCAGTCCGTGGCGGCAGATATCCTCGGCATCAATCGCAATACCCTGAGAAAAAAACTGCAGCTGCACGGACTGCTGTAGGGCCGCTGCCGATTCAGTCGCAAAAAGGCGGCGGCACGTGCCCAACGCCTGGTTCCCAACTTCTATTTCTTCCGGCTCGCAGCGTCCCTTCCTACTCCCATGACCCACACCGTCAAGCAAGCCCTGTTGAGCGTCTCTGACAAGACCGGCATCGTCGATCTGGCGCGCGCGCTGGCTGCGCGCGGCATCGCGCTGCTGTCAACTGGCGGCACCGCCAAGTTGTTAGCCGAAGCGGGCGTGCCCGTCACCGAGGTGGCTGACTACACCGGCTTTCCCGAAATGCTCGACGGTCGCGTCAAGACCCTGCATCCGAAAGTCCACGGCGGCCTGCTTGCGCGGCGCGACGACGCGGCCCATATGGCAGCGCTCGAGCAGCATGCCATCCCGACCATCGATCTGCTGGTTGTCAATCTCTATCCCTTCGAAGCCACTGTGGCCAAACCAGGTGTTGAACTGACCGATGCGATCGAAAACATCGATATCGGCGGCCCGACCATGATTCGCGCTGCTGCCAAGAATTATGGGGGCGTCGCAGTGGTGGTCGACCCGCTCGATTACCCGCAGGTGCTGAGCGAGATCGAAGACAGCGGCGGCGTGAGCGATGCCACGCGCTTCTCGCTCGCCAAGAAAGTGTTCACGCATACG
>CAZZVZ010000230.1:0-5741 GCA_964657655.1 Gammaproteobacteria bacterium
CGTCGACATCCCGATCGAGCTGGACAACGGCACCGTGGCCCATTTCGAGGGTTTCAGGGTGCAGCACAACCTGTCGCGCGGCCCCGGTAAAGGCGGCGTGCGCTATCACCCCGACGTCAACCTCGAGGAGGTCATGGCCCTGTCGGCCTGGATGACGGTCAAGAATGCTGCAGTCAATCTGCCTTTTGGCGGCGCCAAGGGCGGTATCCGGGTCGATCCCAAGAAGCTGTCCCTGAAGGAACTGGAGCGCATCACGCGCCGCTATACCAGCGAGATCGGCCTGATCATCGGCCCCGACAAGGACATTCCGGCTCCTGACGTCAACACCAATTCGCAGATCATGGCGTGGATGATGGACACCTATTCCATGAATGTCGGCTCGTCTTCGACCGGTGTCGTAACCGGCAAGCCGATTCCGCTTGGCGGCTCGCTCGGTCGCGTCAAGGCCACCGGCCGGGGCGTGTTCGTGGTCGGTCGCGAGGCAGCCCGGCGCACCAACGTGCGGCTCGACGGCGCCCGTGTCGCGGTGCAGGGCTTTGGCAACGTCGGCTCGGCTGCCGCAGAGCTGTTCGCCGGTTCGGGCGCCAAGATCGTCGCGGTTCAGGATCACACGGGCACCATCTTCAACAGCAACGGCCTCGACATGGCTGAACTGATGAAAGAACTGCACGACGCCGGCGGCATCGGCCAGTTCAAGGGTGCCGACAAGATCGCCGACGAAAACTTCTGGGATGTTGAAAGCGAGTTCCTGATCCCGGCTGCGCTCGAAGGCCAGCTCAATACGGAACGCGCCAAGCGGGTCAAGACGCGAATCGTGCTCGAAGGTGCCAACGGCCCGACCACCACCGACGCCGACCGCATCCTTGGCGAGCGCGGCATTCTGGTGGTGCCCGACGTGATCGCCAACGCCGGCGGCGTCACAGTCTCCTACTTCGAGTGGGTGCAGGATTTCAGCTCGTTCTTCTGGACCGAAGACGAAATCAATCTGCGCCTCGACAAGATCATGGTGGAAGCCTTCAAGCGCATTCTTGACGTTGCCGATCAGCACAAGATTCCGCTGCGCACCGCTGCCTTCGTGGTGGCCTGCACGCGCGTGCTGCAAGCACGCGAGGAACGCGGTCTCTACCCCTGAGACGCCAGCGGCCCGCCGCCGTGCGCGGGCTGCCATCCAAACCGCCTGATGGGCCGAACGGCAAGTCACGTTCGGCTTGACAAAGTGTCCACCATAATGGATAAATAATCCATTATGGTAGATAGACCGAACATCAACCTGGTGCTCGCCGCGCGGGTGCGGCAACTGCGGGCTTCGCGTGAGCTGTCGCTTGCGAGCCTGGCCGATCGATGCGGGGTCAGCCGCTCGATGCTGTCCCTGATCGAACGCGGCGAGAGCAACGCCAGCGCGGTCATCCTCGAACGTGTCGCCACGGGTCTCGGGGTACCGCTTGCTGCCCTGTTCGATCACGTGCCAAAAGAGATCTCGGCGCTGGCACGCCGCTCAGAGCAGCTTCCCTGGTGCGACTCGGCGTCAGGCTATACGCGTCGCAATGTGTCACCGCCTGGTGTCTCGCCGATCCATATCGTCGAGGTCTCGTTTCCGGCACGCGCGCGCGTCACCTACGAAACTGCACATCGCGCGCCAGCGGTGCATCAGCAGATCTGGATGCTCGAGGGCAGCATCGACGTCACCCTGGGCGAGACACAGTACCGCCTCGACCAGGGCGACTGTCTTGCCATGCAGCTCGACCAGCCGGTGATGTATTACAACCCGGGCAAGACAGCCGCACGCTACGCGGTCATCCTCACAACGCAGCCATAGGACCTGTCATGTCTGCTCGCAGTGCATACACAATTGAACAACTGACCACGGTCACCGAACAATCACTAGTCGAACTGGCACAGGTGCTGATCGATTGCGTCGAGGGCGGCGCATCGGTGAGTTTCATGCTGCCGCTCGCACGAGAACGGGCTGTCGCCTTCTGGCGCCAGGTGGCCCTCGGGGTTGACGCCGGACAGCGCGCGCTGCTGGTTGCAAGAGACGAGCAAGGCATCTGCGGCACCGTGCAGCTGATTCTCGAACAACCGGAGAATCAGCCGCACCGCGCCGATCTCGCCAAACTGCTGGTGCATCGCCGCGCCCGACGTCGCGGCATCGGCGCACAATTGATGCGGGCGGCCGAACATGTGGCGCGCGCGGCCGGCAAATCGCTGCTGGTGCTCGACACGGCCGATGCCGGTGCGGCTCTGCTTTATTCGAACCTCGGATGGCGGCTGTGCGGTGTGGTCCCTGACTATGCCTTGCTGCCTGCTGGCGGATATTGCGACACAACCTTCTTCTATCGACAGTTGCCTGCCACTGCGACCGGCTGATGCCATGACATACGACGCTGCAAGATGGGAAACCGCGGTCACAGCCCTGTGGAGCCGCCTGGACGAAATGAGCGCCATCGACTTCGTCGCTCTGGTCGATGAACTGGCGGATGTCGGCCCTGATGCGGGCCCTGCCTTGCGGGCAGCAGCGTTGTTCGAACGCGCCTGTGCACGAGACTCTGTCGGTTGGGAGGACCAGGCCGAACCCCTTTACCGGGCGGCGCTTGCCTCAGCCGAACTCGACCCATATCGGCGCTCGCGCGCCTCGATCCAGCTCGCCAGTACGCTGCGACTGCTGGGCCGGCTCGATGAGAGTGAACAGCTTCTGGTTGCAGAACTCGATTCGCATCTGCACGGCAAGACACGCGAGCTGCACGATGAGGCACGCGCAATTCTTGCATTGACCTATGTGGCACAGGGGCGCTCGACCAAAGCAGCCGGGCTCGCGCTGTTCGTGCTGGCCCCGCATCTGTCGCGCTACAACCGCTCCATGAAAAACTACGCCAGAGAGCTGGCCGGCAACACCTGGGAGTAGCCGATGCGCGAGGCGCGGCCAAAGCCGCATCGACACCCTAGAAGTCGACGCTGGTCTTAAGACCGATCACCACCACGTCAGGATAGGCAGAGACGCCGCCCGGGTGACGGATGTACTGAAGATTGGGGCGCAGCACGATGTAGCGTGCCGGCGAGAAGCCGTAGTAGACCTCGGTGACGTACTCCGAGCCAGGCACTGGCGCGTTATCAGCGAACTCGCTGTTGAGCAGGTAGTCAGCCGACGCGATACGTGCGTTGACATGACTGACACCGAAGGCGACGCCAAGCGAGTCACGCTCGCGCCCGGCAAACGGCCCCTTGATCTGGACGCCGAAGGTGAGCTGGCTGTCGATTGAGGAAGATGTATTGCGGTCGCTCTCGGTGATGTTGAGAAACAGGTCACCGCCAGGGCCTTGCGGCTGTCCCCAGACACGCTGCTGCAGATTGATGTAACCACCGTAAGGGTGGTGGCGGGATGCGGCAACAGGCAAGAGCGAGGCCTCGACATCCTGATAGCGCGCGCTCGAATACCACAAGCCCGCCTTGTAGCTTCCTGGCAGCAAGGTGCTCGGTGCCCACGCCAGTTCGACCGGCAGCAAGGTACCGATGGTGCCGCCCGGGTTGTAGGGATAAAGGCCGTCATGACGGGCCCAGGTATCGCTGATGTAGATCGGATTGACCTGGTAGGCACCGACCTGCAGGTAGGTCTGGGCATTGAATTTGAAGCGCAGGCGCGCTGCCCACTGGCTGACCGGCCAGTTGAACCACAGGTCGCCACGCAGGTTGCCCGGCTGCGAACCGCAGAAGGTCAGGTTCTGGAACTCGCAGTTAAACGATGCGAAGTCTTCACCCACCGTCATGCGGCCGAACTTCAGATCGACTGCGTCGCCCGCCCAGCGCTGGCGATACTCGAGCTGCGTGAGACGCCAGGTCTGGCCACGACCCCATACTTCCTGCACCAGTTCCAGGTTGTGCAGGTCGGCATCGGCGCCGAGGTCGCGGCCGTTGCGATCGGTGACGGTGAGCTTGAAGGTGGCGCCGTCGATGCCCCACAGTTTTTTCAGATCGAAGGCAGACGACAGCACCCACTGGTCGGTGTAGCGCGTCTCCTCGGAATCGCCGCCACGCGGATTGGTGGCGATCTCCGAGGTGTAGCCCGCCGACAGATCGATACCCTGGTTGATGAGGCTGGTTCGCGTGCCACCCCAGTCTCCGGTGAGCGTGGCCGATGGATCGGTCTGCGCCATAGCGCCACCAGCAGCGAGTGCCCAAAGTGCGCCTGCGGCCGCCCTGGCAGCAGCGTGACGCAGCGCCCTCTCGCCTCGCATCAGGCGCCGACCATGGTGGTCGACACGGCAACCGTGAGATGGTGCTCGCCGCCGCCGCGGATCACACCGCGCAACGGTGCCACATCGCTGTAGTCCCGGCCGCGCGCCAGTGTCACATGTCCTGCAGCAGGCATCATGTCGTTGGTCGGATCAAGGTCGAGCCAGTCACCGTTGACGCCCAGGCCCGGGCAGTGCACCGAGCACCACGCGTGCGAAGCATCAGCTCCGATGTAGTCTGCACTATTTTCCGGCGAGTGGGTCAGCAGATATCCGCTCACATAGCGTGCGGCCAGGCCGAGTCCGCGCACGCAGCTGATCAGGATGTGGGTGAAGTCCTGACATACGCCGTGCCTTTCCCGGAACGCCGCGAGCAATGGCGTGGAGATCTCAGTACTGCTCGCCTCGTAATCGAAATCGTTGTAAATGCGCCGCATCAGATCGAACGCAGCAGCGCCAATCGGGCGGCCCCGCGTGAACGACAAACGCGCGTAGTCGGTCAGTTCCTTGTGCACCGGCACATAGGGCGATGGATAGGCAAACTGGCTTTCCGCGCGAAACGCCATGCCGGCGTGGTACTTGATGGCACCTTCGCTCTCTTCCCAAGCGTCGGTGCCTTCCAGATCGACCCCGTCGAAGCGCGAAATCAGCTGCACCCTGCTTTGCGCCGTGACCACCAGTTCTGTGTGCGGCGTATAGAACGAGAAGAATTCGCGCTGGTTGTTAAACGGGTCGAATCCGCTGGTCTTCCACGACGGCTCGGGTTCGATCTCGATGTTGTGCGTCAACAGGCGCTGGTAGTTGTCCTCGATCGGTCTTAGATAGGCCAGATGCTGCGCCAGCTCGACGGGCGCTGCATATTCGTAGCGCGTCTCGTGCAGCACATCGAGGGTGCGCTGCTTCATGCCAGCACACTCGTGGATATCTGCGCGTGCGTGAAGTAGCGCCGCGTGATTTCGTCAGACAGCTGACGCCCCACCAGGTAGAGGTGATTGGTCAGTTCGATGAGACGCACGTAATGGCCGTCGGCATCGCGCTCGCAAAGATCAACCAGGCTGCCCATCTGGCCTTGCAGGTCGAGCAGGCGCTCGAGCGGGATCTGGCCGGGTGATGCGGGCAGGAAGGCGACGGTGGTCTTGAGCGCCGCCAGAGCGCAGGTCAGGGACCGTGGGTTTTCCGGGTCCATCACCAGAAGATCGATCAGTGCTGCGGTCTCATGACGGCGCTGATAGTGGGCGCGGTAGGTGATGATCGAATCGAACAGTTCGAGCAGCAGATCAAAGCCTTCCTCAGACGAGATGGCGTCACCGGCGAACAGCATGCCGATGGTGACCGACATGGTGCAAAGGCGCTCGATCTGGCGCCCGATGGTCATCAGACGCCAGCCGTCATCGCGCGTCATGCGATCGGTCTGCGCACCCGTGATGGCCGTCAGCTGGGTGCCCAGATGCTCGAGCGCGCGCGTGGCATCAGCCGGCGTGAGGCTGGCCGGCTCAATCTCGCCCAGCTCGGCGA
>CAZZVZ010000231.1:0-3902 GCA_964657655.1 Gammaproteobacteria bacterium
TCCCGCTTGCACGGCTTTGACGATGCGCTCGGCCACCTCTTTGCTGCTCGCGAGCTTGGCACCTTTTTGCTTCATGTGCGCCGTCATCGGCGTATCTGTCGGTCCGGGCTTGATCAGCAGCACCTTGACCGCACTGCCCGCAAATCGATGCTGCAGTCCTTGCGCATAGCGCGTGACGAGGCCCTTGGCCGCGCCGTAGACATAATTCGAACGGCGACCACGGTCGCCGGCCACTGAGCCGATCAGCGCAAGCGAGCCGTATCCTTGCTGCTGCATCAGCGCGGCAAAGCCTTCAGCGAAGAGCGCAGGCGAGATGCCGTTGAGCGACAGCGCCTGCGCGCAGAGCAGAAGATCCTGCTGCAGCAATTGCTGATCGGGCAGCGACCCGTGTGCGATCAGCACCACGTCAACCGGTCCGAGAGCGGCGATGCGCGCGATGAGCGCCTCGATGCCTTCAGCCTCTTCAAAGTCACCGGTCAGACAGCTGATGTCAGAGCCCGGCGAGCGCACCTCGAGATCGCTCGCAATGCTCTGAAGCCTGGCCATGTCCCGGGCCACCAGCACCATCCGTTTCGGGCCTTCTTCGACCCACAGCCTGGCACACTGCTCTGCGATGCCGGAACTGGCACCGACGATGATGATTCGCTTCAATCCGCTCGCGTCCATTAACTTCCCATCAGCCTGCGTGACATGGCCGAACTGATGCCGCCATCACGGTAAGGCAGAAACTCGGTCAGCCGAGGGTAACCCGACTCAAACAGGTCACGCGGCGAGCGCGCGTCCTTGGCCAGGTAGATCCGGCCGCCCGCCTCGCGCACCACGCTGTCGAGTCGCAAAAACAGCTGTTCGCTGGCGGCACCGTGATTGGGAAAGTCGAGCGCCAGCGTGACGCCTGGTCGGGCGAAGCCCAGCATGCCCTTTGAACTGCGCTCGCCAAAGGTCTTCAGCACTGCGAGGAAGGAGCCGCTGTGCGCTTCTTTGATCTGCTGCAGCATTGTCTTTGTGGCATCTGCGCCGACATCGCGCGGTACCACACTTTGATATTGGAAGAAGCCGTGCGGGCCGTACATGCGATTCCATTCGCCGATGCCATCGAGTGGATAGAAGAAGGACTGGTAGTCCACCAGGCGGCGGCCGGCTCGCATGCGATGCAAATGAAAATAGGCGCTGTTCAGGGCCCGCAGCGAGATGCGATTGACGAGCGACACCGGCGGCGTCAGCGGCACACGGCGGCGCTTTGCCGGACGCACTTCGCGTGGCACGGCGCTGGCGTGGTTGGCACGCATGAAGATGCCCCGGCCCGCCGCACCGCCGACGCAGTCGATCCACGAGACGGTATGTTCCCAGTTCGCCTCGGAACGGTCCGCCAGCTCGAAAAAGCCCTTCAGGTCCTGGTAGGCGATGCTCTCGCTCTCGAGCCAGGGACCATCGACCCGGCGCAACTGCAATTGCACCGAAGTGATGACACCGGTCAGACCGAGGCCACCGAGCGTGGCCGCAAACCAGCCCGGCTCGAGCGACGGCCCGCATTCAATCACCTCACCATTGGTGCGCAGCAGCGTGATGCGACTGACGTGATCGCCAAACGATCCGGCCACGTGGTGGTTCTTGCCATGCACATCATTGGCGATGGCACCGCCCACGGTGATCAGCTGCGTGCCGGGTGAGACCGGCAGCATCCAGCCGCGCCTGATCATGGTCTGCTGGATGTCCTGCAGCAGCACACCTGCCTCGCAGGTCAACACGCCACTGTCTTCGTCGAACGACATGAGCCGGTCAAGACCGGTGGTGTTCCACAGCACGCCGCCTGGATTCAGGCATGCATCGCCGTAGCTGCGGCCCATGCCAAAGGCCACCCCGGGTACGGACTGGCCGACCTCTGTTGCGATGCGTGACCGATTGCCAAGCGCCACCACCTGGTGTTCGAAGGCGCTCAGACGTCCCCAGGATGACACCGCTACCATGGCCAGGCGAGCGTGGCGAGCCACAGCACGAGCACGAACAGCGCACCGGCGATCCAGCTGGCGCGGTCCCTGGCGGCAAACACCAGCGGGTCGTCATGCATCTCGCCACGATGCGCCACCAGCCACATCCAGCTGACCCAGAAGATCATGATCGGCACCACGCCCCACACCACCTCGGGCGTACGGTACAGCTTGATCACGGCATCGCTGTTGAGATAGAGCGCCAGCACCAGCAGCGAGGCGAACCCGGAGGCGACGCCAACCGCCTGGATCAGGGGCGCGTCGGAGGTCAGGTAACCGCGACCATGCGCTTTCTCGAGCCCGCTGTGCAGCTGGACTTCGAGCTCTGCGTAGCGCTTGACGAAGGCCAGCGACAGAAACAGAAACACCGAAAAAGCCAGCAGCCAGAACGACAGCAGTGTGCCGGCCACTGCCACGCCAGCGATCACGCGCAGCGTATAGAGCAGTGCCAGTGTGATGCAATCGACCAGCAGCATGCGCTTCAAGAAGAACGAGTAGGCGCTGGTCAGCACGAAGTAGACGAAAAGACATGCGAACAGCGCGCTGTTGACCTCGAGCGCGAGCGCGAAGCTGATCACCAGAAGAATCGGCGAACTCAGCAGCCCGATCCAGATCGGCACGCGGCCAGAGGCGAATGGACGCATGCGCTTTCTCGGATGCAGCCGGTCGCTCTCGAGGTCGAGCAGATCGTTGGCGATGTAGACCGACGACGCACACAGGCAAAAGGCCACGAAGGCGAGCGCAAGCGGTCCCCACACGCGTGTATCGGAAAGCTGGTGCGCTGCAGCCAGCGGCACGAACAGCAAAACGTTCTTGAGCCACTGATGCATGCGCAGTACCCGGCGCGCCCAGGACCATGCCGGTGACCGGCTGCCTGGCATCTTCGAGGTCACGAGATAGCTCGCCTCTGCGTGCGAGGTGACCCTTGATGTGGCATTGACCACGATCGCGTGACGCGCCTTGGCCCACACCTTGTGATCGACCACTGAATTGCCGACGTAATCAAAACCGTGCTCGCCAAAGCGCTCGCTCAATGCCGTCGCCTTGGCCGAGCCCGCCAGGTTGAGCGCGCCATTGCTTGCCATGACTTCATCGAACAGGTCCAGATGCGAGGCGATCACCTCTGCAATCGAGCGATCCGAGGCGGTGGCAAGGACCAGGTAACGGCCCTCGCTCTTTTGCTGGCGCAGCCAGTCGAGCAGTTCCTGGTTGTAGGGCAGCGACGATGGCTCGAAATCGCTGTAAGCCGCCAGCCGATGTTTCAGGTAGGCCCGGCCGCGACGCAGCCATAACAGGCCGCGCAGCAGCGTGGTGGGATCGGCGCGAAACGCATGCACCGCCGACTCCTGCAGCATATCGGTGTAGATCAGCGTTCCGTCGAGGTCGACGACGAGAGGAATTTGTTCCAGAAGGTCTCCACCATCTGCGGCGAAAGAGGGGCCCGGGCTTTGGGTGTGGCTGCCATCATTTTAAGGCACCACTGCTGCTCGAGCGTCTTTTCGTGCGCGCAGTACGCCGTACCGCTCACGCGGGTGCGGCGTTGGCGGCCTTGATCGATGCGTCCTTGGCGTCCTGATATGCGGCGTACAGCTTGTGGTAGACAGGACCCGGCGTGCCCGGGCCGACCGGCTTGTCGTCGAGCTTGGTCACCGGCAGCACTTCCTTGGTGGCGGACGACAGCATGATCTCGTCGGCAGACTCGACCATCGCCTTGGTGATCGGCGCGATCTTGAAGGCGAGCGCCAGGCGCGCTGCGATTTCGCCGATCAAGCCGTAGCGGATGCCCTCTAAAATCTTCTCGTCCTTGGGTGGCGCGTGCAGCACACCGTCCTTCACCACCCAGACGTTGGATGACGATCCCTCGGTCAGGAAACCGTCGCGAAACATGATGGTCTCGGCCACCTGGTGCTGGGCGGC
>CAZZVZ010000231.1:4002-5740 GCA_964657655.1 Gammaproteobacteria bacterium
CGGTCAGGAAACCGTCGCGAAACATGATGGTCTCGGCCACCTGGTGCTGGGCGGCATTCTCGGCCATCAGCACATTACCGAGCAGCGACACCGACTTGATATCACACCGCAGCCAGCGGTTATCGTTTGCCGTCACGACGGCCACACCGCTTGCGCGCTGCGCGTCGCTGGGCAGCGCCAGCGCGTTGCTCATCATCAAGACCGTGGGCATGGCACCGGCAGGAAAGGCATGGCCGCGCTTGGCCACGCCGCGCGTGACCTGCATGTAGATCAGCTGATCATCACTTGGATTCGAGGCCAAAAGTGCTGCAATGCGTTGCTTCCAGCCCTGGGTATCAAACGGGTTGATGATGCCAACCGCATGCAGGCTGCGCGTCAGCCGCGCCAGGTGCGAGGCAAGACGAAATGGCACGCGCTGATACACCGGCACCACCTCATAGACGCCATCGCCGAAGATGAAGCCACGATCGAGCACGGGAATCCTGGCCTCGGACAGAGGCGTCATCTCCTCCTTGCCCTGCACCATCAAGAAGACTTCCGGATCAGGCGGAGTCGTCACCATGTTCTTGTTTCCTTCAGTCGCGTGCTACTTTTGCCCGAACATCAGGCGAATCGAATCCCAGGCACGTCCGAACACGCCCGCCTGCGGCACAGCATCGAGCGCCACCACGGGATATTCGCCCAGCGGCTTGCCTTCGACCGACAACTTGACGGTGCCGACCTTGTCGCCCACCTGGATCGGCGCGATGAGGGGCTTCTTGAAATCGAGCACCGACTTGACGTTGCCTGCCTGGCCCTTGGGTACGGTCAGAAACACGGCGTGCTGGATACCAAGCCTGACGCTGTTGACCTTGCCTTTCCAGATTTCCGGCGTCGCTAGCACCTGATCGGTGTCATAGACCTTCACATCATCGAAGTTCTGGTAGCCCCAGTTGAGCAGCTTGAGACTTTCCTGGGCACGCGATTCCGATGATGTGGCGCCCAGCACCACCGCCAGCAGGCGCCGCTCGCCGCCTGTCACCATGGGACGGTGCGCCGAAGAAATCAGGCAGTAGCCGGCGGCATCGGTGTGGCCGGTCTTGACGCCATCGACCGAGGGATCAATCCACAGCAGCCGGTTGCGATTTTGCTGCTTGATGTTGGTGTAGGTGAATTCCTTTTGCGAATAGAGCTTGTAGTACTCGGGAAATTCGGTGATCAGGTGGCTCACCAGGTTGGCCAGATCGACTGGCGTGGTGTAGTGCTGCGGATCGGTCAGCCCCGCCTCATTGCGGTAGTTGGTGCCGGTCATGCCGATGCGCTTGGCTTCCCGGTTCATCATGTCAACGAAGGTGGTCTCGCTGCCTGCTACGGCTTCGGCCAGCACCAGTGCTGCATCGTTGCCGGACTGGATGATGAGACCGTGCAGCAGATCGTCCACGCTCGCGGTCTGCCCCGGCGGGATGAACATCACCGACTCTTCCTTGCGGTTGACGCGCTTGTACAGATCGACCGGGACATTGACCTGCTGGTCGATGGTGAGTTTCTTGTCGCGCAATGCCTGCAGCGTCAGGTACTCGGTCATCAGCTTGGTCAGCGAGGCTGGATCAACGCGCGCGTTCGCGTCCTGCCCGGTCAGGGTCTGGCCGCTGGTGACGTCGATCAAGAGCCAGTTGCGTGCCGCGAGGACCGGTGGTGGTGCTTCGACCTGGGCCAGCGCCAGGCGGTGACGGTCGACCAGCGTGGCATTACGCTGGAG
>CAZZVZ010000232.1:0-5712 GCA_964657655.1 Gammaproteobacteria bacterium
CAAAAGCCCCGACGCGGGGCTTTTGCGAACCAAAGTCGTCAGGAGACGCCGCTAGAAGCGATAGGCAATCCCGAAGCTGTAGACCACCGGGTTGAAATCGATGGTCGTGCTGCGCGTGATGTAGCCGGTGGTACTTGTTTCCTTGCTGCGCACGTCGGCTGCGACAATATGCGCATCCAGCAGCCAGTGTTGCGAGAGGGCATAGCGCACGCCGAGCTGGCCGGCCACGCCGGTCGAGTTCTGCAGCTTGATCGAGGTCGGGCCACCGAGTGCATTGGTGAGCGAGTCACTGGCGTGCGCGTCACTGAAGTTGGTGAAGTTGATCCCCAGACCCATGTACGGCTCGAAACCCTGGATCGGCGTGAAGTAATACTGCGCGAGGAACGTCGGGGAGTTGACCGTGACGGTCGAGATACGTCCGAGACCTTGCAAAGAACCACGACCGTCGGTATCAACCTTGGGCGGCACGCCCAGCAGGAACGCTGCGCCCCAATGCTCGTCAAACTTGTGCACCAGGCTCAACTCGAGTGTGGTTGCATCACCCACGTCCAGATTGCCGCCCGGTGGTGTGAAAGGACCCTGGATATCAGGTGACGACGAGTGGTTGGTCAGTTCGGCGACGCTAAAGCCGACGATGTTTTCCTGCGCCTGAGCAGCAGATGTCAGTCCGAACGCGAGAAAGGCGCCGAGCAGCGCCGCGGCGCGATACGAAGCAATCATTAAGTCTCCTTGGTTGTCGCCCCAAAAGGGCTGCGCTCTTGATGCGCAGGCGTGATTATCGGCAACCGGCATACACAGGTCAATTCACGCAAACCCCAAAACACGGCTTGGGAAGTGTTTTGTCACACATTCAGCAGGAGACCTTGACCTGTCTTGCACAGTGCTTGGATATCAGATGTCCTTGGCACTGTCGCCGCCCGTGACCTCGTACTCTGCACCGGTCACCATGGCGGCCGCATCGGAAGCGAGGAACACCGCGGCAGGCGAGATGTCGTCGGGTTGCAGCCAGCCGACCTTGAGCGGCACGCTTGGGGCCCGCTCGTCCCAGGCCTGTTGCGGCGTGGGATGTTCTGGAGGCGGTTTGCCACCTTCAGCCATGCTCTCGGAGAGGCGCTTTTCGTAGCGTGTCAGCGCCGTGTCCACCAGCCCTGGCAGCAGCGCATTGACCGTGATGTGATATTGGCCCAGTTCGAGCGCTGCAGACTTCATGAGACCGATGATGCCCCACTTGGACGCCGAGTAGCTCGATGCGTCCTTGGTGCCGTGCTTGCCCTGCATTGACGACAGCACGATGATGCGGCCGGATTTTCGCGCCACCATTTTCGGCGCGAAAGCACGAATGGTATTTGCCGTGCCGTTCAGATTGTTGTTGATGACATCGTTCCAGTCGGCGTCTTCCATCTCGAGCAGCGGCACCCAGCGCTGGATGGCCGCATTGGCCACCACGATATCAATCTTGCCGTAGCTCTGCTCCACATGATCGGCCACCTGGCGCAGCGCGCCAATGTCGCGAATGTCGGCGCGTATCGCTTCACTGCGGCGCCCATACGCTTTGATCTGGCGCACCGTGTCATCAAGCTCTTCGGGCGTTGCAGGCTTGGCGTTGGAGGCGGTGCTGACGAAGCCTGCAATATCGAGTGCCACCACGTCGGCGCCGTTGGCCGCGAACTCGACTGCAATGGCACGTCCAATGCCGCGGGCCGCACCGGTGACCAGCGCCACTTTGCCATTGAGCATCGAACCGCGTCCTGCCCTGACCGGCCCTGCGCTTTGGTCAGGCGCCGGTTCCGGCATTGGCTGGCCATTGAGTTCTCGCGGCTCGTCATCGGTGCGATGCGAAAGCGCATCCGCGCGCGCTGCGCCACCGGCTGCAATCAGTGCAGCACCTGCGGCGAGCCCGCCACGTTTGAGCAACGATCGCCGCGCCTGGTTGTGGCTCTGCTCGGTGGCCTTCGGAGCGGCGCTCTGGTCATGGGGGAGGGTGGCATCCGCATCAAATTGGTGTTTCATGGCAGGTCTTTCTCTTAAAGTGACTGAAGTTGCACCGACCGATGAGGTCTACAGCGTCAGCACTTGGGCAATGTGTATGCCCGGAGAAAAAGCAGCAACTTCAGAAGATGGCGTCCGAGACGAGCGCCAGATGTCACACCATGGAGCTGCTTGGTTCCAGCTCGCCGCTGGCAGCCTCATCGAGCAGAGCATCGGCTGCCACAACATCCACGCCGATGGCGGCGGCGGCCTGCTGGCGCTGCCACATGCGCGCATAGGCACCGTCTCTTTCGAGCAGATCATGATGGCGGCCACGCTCGATCACCTGCCCCGCATCGAGAACCACAATCTCGTCTGCGTCGACAATGGTCGAGAGCCGATGGGCGATCACCAGCGCCGTGTGGTTGCGCGCGATCGCCTTCAGTTCGGACTGGATGGCGCGCTCGGCGCGCGAATCAAGCGCCGAGGTCGCCTCGTCGAACACCAGGATCGCCGGCGCCTTGAGCAGGCTGCGGGCAATCGCGACGCGCTGCTTCTCGCCGCCCGAGAGCTTCAGGCCGCGCTCGCCCACCATGGTGTCGTAACCCGCCGGCAGCTTGATGATGAAGTCGTGAATGTAGGCAGCGCGCGCCGCCTCTTCCACCTCGGCGCGGCTGGCGCTGGTGCGACCGTAGGCGATGTTGTAGTAGATGCTGTCGTTGAACAGCACCGTGTCCTGCGGCACGATGCCGATGCATTCGCGCAGCGAGCTTTGCGTCACGGCACGCAGATCCTGGCCATCGATCGAGATCGATCCATCCCACACGTCATAGAAGCGAAACAACAGACGCGCCAGCGTCGATTTGCCAGAGCCGCTCGGGCCGACCACTGCGAGTGTCTTGCCGGGCTCGATCACCAGATCCACGCCATGCAATATTTCCCGGTTGCGGTCATAGCCGAAATGGACGTTCCTGAATTCGACGCGAGCGCCGCGCACTGCGTCGCCAAGCAGGAGGCGCCCGGCGTCCTTGGCATCGGCCACTTCGCGGGCCTCGTCAAGCAACGAGAACATGCGGTCCATGTCGGCCAGACTCTGCTTGATCTCGCGATATAAAACGCCCAGAAAGTTGAGCGGCACATAAAGCTGGATCATGAAGGCATTGACCAGCACCAGATCGCCGAGTGTCATGCTGCCGTCGATCACGCCACGCGTGGCGCGCCAGATGATGACCGACACTGCGATGGCAATGATGGCGGCCTGGCCGGTGTTGAGAAGCGACAGCGACACCTGCGACTTGACGGCTGCCTTCTCCCAGCGCGCCAGGCTGGCATCGTAGCGCTCGGCCTCGAACGCTTCGTTGTTGAAATACTTGACCGTTTCGTAGTTGATGAGCGAGTCGATGGCCTTGACGTTGGCGCTCGAATCGAGCTCGTTCATGGCACGCCGAAACGAGGTGCGCCATTCGGTCACCGAGATGGTGTAGATGATGTAGCTCGAAAGTGCTGCAGCCGCGATCCAGGTAAACGCCAGATCGTATCGGGTCGCGAGAATGCCAAGCACCAGCGCGACTTCGACCAGCGTCGGCAAGATGCTGTAGAGCGTATAGCTCACAAGGCTCGAGACCGCTCGGGTACCGCGCTCGATGTCGCGCGTCATACCGCCGGTCTGGCGGTCCAGGTGAAAGCGCAGCGACAGCGCGTGCAGGTGCTGAAAGACCTGCAGCGCAATATCGCGTACCGCGCGCTGCGTGGCGCGGGCAAACACCATCTCGCGCAGTTCGGTGAACACCGACGTCGAAAGACGCAGGGCGCCGTAGGCCACCAGCAGCGCCACCGGCATCACCAGCACGGCGGCAGGCTGACCGGGCTTGACGCTGAGCGCATCGATGATGCGCTTGAGCACCAAAGGCACGCCAACGTTGGCGAACTTGGCGACCAGCATGAAGCCAAGCGCCACCGCGACGCGCAGCTTGTAACGCAGCAGGTAGGGCAGCAGCGTCTTGAGGGTGCGCAGGTCGGAACGCTCGCCCCGTGGGCTTGCGACTGGTTGTGATTCACTGGAACGGCGCATCTTGGTTATCTCTGGGCATCTCGCGCCATTGCAATATTGGCAATGCAACTTGTCGCGGCAAGAGGCATGATAGCAAGCAAGCGCATCGCCCCCTCGAACCGTCTCTGGAGAAGCCGTTGAGCCAGCCGTCCGAAAAATCGTCATCCGCAAACACCAGCCTGCCGCTCAATCGCATGCCCGATCTGCGCCTGATGCCGATGCCTGCAGATGCCAACGTGCACGGGGACGTATTTGGCGGATGGATCATGGCGCAGGTCGATATTGCCGGGTCGCTGCCGGCCGTGAAACGGGCCAACGGCCGGGTTGCCACCATCGCTGTCAACTCGTTTTTGTTCAAGCAGCCGGTCTTCGTCGGCGACCTGCTGTCGTTCTACGCTGACGTGGTCAAGGTGGGCAACACTTCGATCACGGTGCAGGTCGAAGTGTTCGCCGAGCGCAACCGGCTCAATGCCGAGGTGGTCAAGGTGACCGAAGCCACGCTCACCTATGTCGCGACCGACGAGTTCAGAAAACCGCGCCAGCTGCCGCCACTGCCCGCCTAGCGCTTTGCCGCACGGGCAGTCATTTGAAGGCGCTGAAGTCCGGCTTTCTTTTCTGCAGGAATGCGCTCAGCGCTTCCTTGGCTTCGGGCGAGCCGAGGCGCTCGCGGAACAGTTCACCCTCCCGGCCCATGCGATCTTCGATCATTTGCATCAGGTCGCCCTTCATCAGTTTCTTGGTGGCGCGCAGCGATGCAGCAGGCAGTGCCACCAGCTTCTTGGCCTGGGCGTGGGCGAACTCGACCACCTCCTTGACGGGCAGCACCTTGTTGACGAGCCCTGCCTTGAGCGCCTCGTCCGGACCAAAGGGCTCGCCCAGAAACAGCTTCTCGGCCGCCAGCTGATAGCCGAACAGACGCGGCAGCAGCAGGCTCGAGGCTGCTTCGGGAACCAGTCCGAGGGCCACGAACGGCAGGCTAAAGCGCGCATTGTCGGCGGCATAGACCAGGTCGCAATGCAGCAGCAAGGTGGTGCCAATGCCCACCGCCGGGCCGCGCACCGCCGCCATGACCGGCTTTTCTGCATGGCTGAGCTGATCGAGAAACTGAAATACCGGACTGTCCTCGCCCGAGGGGGGATTGTGCAGGAAGTCTTCCACGTCGTTGCCGGCTGTGAAGATCTCGGGCTGGCCGACAAACAGGATCACCTTGATGGCATCGTCACTGGCGGCGTCCTTCAGAGCATCGGCCATGTCCTGATACATCGCCTGGGTAAATGCATTCTTTTTGGTCGGCCGCATGAAATCGATCTGCAGCACGCCGTCACTCTTGATGGTGGTGATCTCGCGGGTCATTAATGTCTCCTCGGTTGTGCTCAAACGCGTTCGAAAATGCCGGCGGCGCCCATCCCGGTGCCCACACACATGGTCACCATGCCGTACTTGAGGTTATTGCGCCGCAATGCGTGCACCACGGTGGCGGAGCGGATAGCCCCGGTGGCACCGAGCGGATGTCCAAGGGCAATCGCGCCGCCCATCGGATTGACGCGTGACGGATCGAGGTTGAGATCGCGCATCACGGCGAGCGATTGCGCAGCGAAAGCCTCGTTGAGCTCGATCCATTCAATCTGGTCTTGTGTCAGCCCGGCGCTCTTGAGCGCTGCGGGGATCGCCTCCTTCGGACCGATGCCCATGAT
>CAZZVZ010000233.1:0-5701 GCA_964657655.1 Gammaproteobacteria bacterium
TAGCCGCCATGCCAGCCGCCATAACCACCGTGGTAGTGCTGGGCCAGAGCAGGGGTGGTCGCAAGCGACCCGCCAATGAACGCCGCGCCGATCGCCGCCGCGGCCAAAAGCTTCTTGAATTGCATGGTAAATCCTCCGATGACTGCTAATCGCAAAACGAGCGAATCACGCTGATACATAGTGTAGATTAAACGTAGCGAGCGCCGTTCCCGGTTGACCGCTTGGGGCGGCAAATTGTGACCTTTCCCCGGGAGCCGTAGCGTTTTGTAACACTCGCGTAAAGCCCGATGTGAGAAATGTCTCCTAACGCCTTATGTGGCGTTCGAGCGTGCGCTTTTAAAGGACCTGGTCAACGTGCTGCGCGTTGTTCCCGCGTGAACAAACGATCGACCAGTGCGAAGGCAAATTCGGCCAGAAGCGCGAGCAAGGCGGCCGGAATGGCGCCCGCAAGAAGCATCGCGTTGTCGTTGAGTGCAAGGCCGATCGTGATGCGTTCACCAAAGCCGCCGGCACCGATCAGGGCAGCCAGGGTCGCTGTTCCGATGGCGAGGATGGTGGCGGTCTTGATACCGGCCACGATAATGCGCGCAGATAGCGGCAACTCGATCAGCAACAGGCGCTGCACTTCTGACAAGCCAAGAGCACGTCCTGCTTCCTTCAGGCCTGCAGGCACTTCTGCGAGCCCGGCGACGGTATTGCGCACGATCGGCAGCAGTCCGTAAAGGAACAATGCCAGTAGTGCGGGCCAGGTGCCGATGCGACCAAGGAGTGGGATCAGGAACGCCAGCAGCGCCAGCGTCGGCACGGTTTGCAGCAGGCCGGTCACCGCAAGGATGACGCCTCGCAGCGCAACATGGTAGTTCGCGATGATGCCCAGCGGCAGGCCGACCAGGATTGCTGCTGCCACAGCAGCCGTGACGAGGCCTAGGTGCTGCAAAGTCAGCGTCACCAGATCCGGTCCCAGCAGTTTGTTCCAGAAGCTTTGCACCGGTGTCGCATCCGAAGCGCTGGCGCTTGCAGGGGACGGCTGTGCACTTGCCACGTCAGAGGGCTGCGAGACGAATGCGGCTGCGACCCGATGGAAATCCTCACCGCCCAGTTCGACCGCGCGGTTCATGTCGATCATGCGTGCCTGCGACACGATGCCCCGCATCGCCAACAGCGCCTGCCAGCCGGCCGGGTTCCTGCTCGCCAGGTCCTGCCTTGCCAAAATGACAGCCTGATAGTTGGGGAAGTAGTGCAAGTCATCGGTCAGCACCACCAGGTGGTCACTGGCGATGCGCGCGTCGGTACTGTAGATGTCGAGCACATCGATCTGCCGGCTGGCGAGTGCACCGTAAGCGAGGCCATGATCGAGGCCGATTGGCTGCTGCGGCAGGCGATAGAGCTGTTTCAGCCCGCTCCAGCCGTCTCTTCGACCGAGAAACTCCTGCGACAGACCGATGCGCAGCTCGGGGTGTAAGGCCAGGTCGCTGATGCGCGACACACCAAGGCGCAGGGCCTCATCCTGATTGATCGCCAGCGCGTAGCTGTCGGCGAAGCCGAGCGGGGCAATGGCGATCAGTCCCTCGCCTGCCAGCGCCTGGTTGATGCTATCGATCGAGCCCGAGGCGTGCGGCTGCTTGAGGATCTCGAGTTCGATGGTGCCGAGATATTCGGGATAGCAGTCGATGGCGCCGGTCCTGAGGGCCGCCAGCGTGACTGCCGTATTGCCAAGCCCCGCCCGATGCTGCGCCGGAGTGACCATTTTCACGCGGTCGGCAATGATTTCGCCAAGCAGGTAGGATTCCGTAAAGCGCTTCGAGCCGACCTCGAGTGGCCCATCGCCTGCAGAACAGGTCAGAGCGACGAAAGCGCTGGCGGCCAGCAGCCAAGCCAGAATACGCCGGCTTGCGCCAAGGAGGCTTATGGAGCGGGCCGTAGCGATGGTGGGGGGTGCTGATAACGCATGGCGCGGCGGCACGTTTCGAGTCATGAAGACGCAGAATTAAAAGACGATGCTAGCACTTGCGTGCTGGCGCGGTCGCAAGAGCGCAGTCAGGCACGCCAAGTGCCTTGCTAGTGCGCTCGTCCGAGGCAGCATGGTCTGCAGCTTACCGTGAGAAAACACTGATGCAGTCGAATCCGGATCAACGGACACGCGCAACACAACACGGCGGAGAACTGCTGGATCGATGGATCGCGTGCCGCACGCGCTCAGTCGAACTGGCAGAACCGCTCAGTGACGCCGATGCCACCGTTCAGTCAATGCCCGATACCAGCCCGACTAAATGGCATCTGGCGCATACCACCTGGTTTCTTGAGGAATTCATTCTCAAGAAATATATTGCGTCGTATCGCGCCTTCGATTCGGCCTACGGCTTCTTGTTCAATTCCTACTACGAGGCCGTCGGCGCGCGCCATCCACGGCCGCTGCGCGGGCTCTTGACCCGTCCGTCGCTGGGCGAGGTATACGCCTATCGAAAGCATGTCGACCATTTCCTGAAGGAGCAGCTCCAAGCCGGGCTGCTGCCTGACGAGGCCCTCGAACTGGTCGAACTCGGCATCAATCACGAGGAACAGCACCAGGAGCTGCTGCTCACCGATATCTTGCATCTGTTTGCCCAGAATCCGTTGCGCCCGAGTTATTTCCGCCAGCCCCATCTGAGCCGCGTGGCGCAGGCGCCGCGCGCGCCGGTCTGGGTCAATTTCGAGGGGGGCATCTTTTCCTTCGGGCACGACGCTCAGGGGTTTGCGTTTGATTCCGAAACGCCGCGCCACCAAGTGCTGTTGCGGCCGTTTGCGCTGTGCTCGCGCCCGGTGTCGAACCGCCAGTGGCTCGATTTCGTCAAGGCAGGGGGCTATCGCGATTCGCAATGGTGGCTTTCCGACGGCTGGCGCACTGTCCAGGAGCAGGGCTGGCAGGCACCGCTCTACTGGGAAGCGCGCGATGATGCGTGGTGGCACATGACACTTGCAGGCATGCTGCCGCTCGAGCTTGATGCACCCGTCAGCCACATCAGTTTTTACGAGGCCGATGCCTACGCGCGCTTCGTCGATGCACGCTTGCCCACCGAGTTCGAGTGGGAACACGCAGCAGTGCGCCAGGCGGTGCAGGGGAATTTTGTCGAATCCAGGCGCCTTCATCCTGACAGCGGCAACGAGGATGGGCAGGGCCCTCTGGCCCAGTTGTACGGCGATGTATGGGAGTGGACCGCAAGCCCGTTCATGCCTTACCCGGGATTCAAGGCGGCGCCCGGTGCGGTCGGCGAATACAACGGCAAATTCATGAACGCGCAGTTTGTACTGCGCGGCGGCTCGTGCGTCACCCCCGCGCATCATGTGCGTGCCACCTACCGTAATTTCTTCTATCCACATCAGCGCTGGCAGTTCACCGGCCTGCGCCTTGCGAAGGACCTGACATCATGAATGCAGCCTTGCCAATTGCCCAACAGCTGCCTCAAGGCGTCGACAGCCAGTTCGCACTCGACGTGCAAGATGGGCTGGCCAACGCGCAAAAGACCATTCCGTGTACCTGGCTCTATGATCACGAGGGTTCGGAACTGTTCGAGAAAATCACGCGCCTTGCGGCCTATTACCCGACGCGCTCGGAGACTGCATTACTCACCGAACATGCAACAGAGCTCGCCCGCGATCTGGGTGCGGGCATCGCCCTGATCGAACTGGGTGCCGGCTCGCTGACCAAGACGCAGCTGGTGCTCAGAGCGCTCGAGGCGCCACGTGCCTACGTGCCGATCGATATTTCTGCTGACTTCATGCTGGAATCACTGGCGCGGCTGCGCGCAGTCTTTCCGAAGCTCAACTGCATTCCCGTGGTGGGTGACTTCACATCGCGTGATGCGCTCGTCAATGCGCTGGCGCTGGCACCGCGCGACGCGCCGCGGGTGGCATTCTTTCCCGGTTCGACCATTGGCAACTTCACGCGCGCTGAGGCGCGGCGTTTCCTGAAGGACCTGGCTGACGAGATGGGGCCGGGCAGCGTGCTTGCGATCGGCGTTGACGCGACGCACGACAGCGCCACCTTGCAACTGGCCTATGATGATCCAGAAGGCGTCACGGCAGCCTTCAACCTCAACATGCTAGCGCGCATCAATCGTGAACTCGAGGGCGACTTCATCTTGTCGGACTTCATGCACGAGGCGCGCGTCAACCACGTCGAGGAACGGGTTGAAATGCACCTGGTGGCACAGCGCGACCTCGAGGTGCACGTCCTCGGTCAGAGATTTACCTTCAAGAAGGGCGAATCGATCCATACTGAGAACTCGCACAAGTATGGTGTCGATCGCTTCGAAGTGATGGCACAGCAATGCGGCTGGACCAGCAAGCGCATCCTGCGCGGCGACGGACATGCGTTCGAATTTCACGTGCTGACGCGATGAACAACGAGAACAACGAGGAGAACCAAAGTGCCCAAGGCAATCTGGAACGGTAAAGTCATCGCCGAGGCGCGTGCTGAAGACACTGAGCAGCTCGAGGGCAACGTCTATTTCCCAGAGAATGCGGTCAAGCGCGATTTTCTGCGTCCGAGCGACAAGCACACCATCTGCCCCTGGAAGGGCACGGCAAGCTATTACGACCTCGAAGTGGACGGTCAGACCAATAGCGCCGCTGCGTGGTTTTACCCGGAGCCCAAGAGCGCGGCCGCCCAGATCAAGGGCCATATCGCCTTCTGGAAAGGGGTCGAGGTACGCGCCGACTAGGCCGCGCCGCCGCCCTTCTTTATGTGACGGACAGCAAAAAGCGGGCAGCGCTGTCACGCGCAGGCGTTTCCGGCCACAGTCCCATGTCAAGCATCGCGCCGCACTTGGCACTGTTGCTTCTCTATATGTATTGCAAAATGTAAGCGTCGCTGACGGCGTCAAGGATTGAGATATGCTTCAAGGCCTAATTGATCGTCAGTTGAGACTTGGGTTGCTCTAGGCAGCCGTCGCTTATATCCGGAGATCCCTTCATGAAGTTGGTGCTTTCTGTCGCGGCAGCATCGTTGTCACTTGCGGTAACCGTCAACGCTCACGCAGCGCTTGGTGGCAACCTTCAATCCGTCATCGACGATCAGGTCAAGCTTTCGGCCACCATGTCGAGTTCCTCGAGCGGCGCATTTACCGTGCACGCACTGCAGCAGCAAAGTGGTGATGTGGTGCGCGAGTACATGGATCAGTCGGGCCGGGTGGTCGCGGTTGGCTGGTCGGGTCGTGCAACGCCGCGGCTTGGTCAGATCCTTGGCGAAACCTACGCTGCCCGCCTGGTCAATTCCAACGGTAAGCGTGTCCATGGCCACCGCGTGATGGTGGTGCACGACGCTGACTTCGTGGTTGAGTCGAGTGGCAGCATGCGCGCCGGCTTCGTCGGACATGCTTACCTCACGTCCGCGATCAACGCGAGCGTCACCCCCGAACTATTCAAGTAGAGATCCCCATGACTTTCATTGCGCGTATTTCAGCGATTGCGATGGTCGCTTGTGCTCTTGCGTCCTGCGGCGGCGGGGGCGGCGGAGGCGGAAGCAGCACGCCGCCAGTTTCGACCACCACCACCCCTACCAAGCCGACACCACCGATCACACCGACGTCGACCAACGCACCCGTGGTGACGCTTTCAAATCAGCTGAGGGGTCCGAACGTCACCCAGATCAGTGTCAATATGGGTCTGGATGGCAGTTTCCCCAACGTCATCTATGTCACCGTGACGGTCTGCACGCCCAATA
>CAZZVZ010000234.1:0-2179 GCA_964657655.1 Gammaproteobacteria bacterium
TGTTGCCCGAGCGCGCCGGCTTTGCACCAGATGCCTTGACACGCGAGGTGATCGGTCTGGTGAACCTGCGTTTTGCAGATCACCCGGGCGATCTTGAAAGTTTTGCGTGGCCAGTGACGCGTGCCCAGGCGCTCGAGGCGCTTGATCAATTCATCTCTGAGCGTCTGCCGCTGTTCGGCCGTTATGAAGATGCGATGTGGCCTGGTGAAGCGTGGCTGTATCACTCTCAATTGTCCGCAGCGCTCAATCTCAAGCTTCTTGATCCGCGTGAAGTGATCGCAGCCGCGGAAGCCGCGTACCGCAAGGGTCACGCACCTTTGCAAAGCGCCGAGGGTTTCATCCGACAGATCCTCGGCTGGCGCGAGTATGTGCGCGGCATCTACTGGTCGCAGATGCCGGGCTATCTGGAGCGCAATGCGCTCGGCGCAAATGAAGAACTGCCGTCCTGGTATTGGACCGGTCGTACCGAGATGGCCTGTTTGAGCGAAGTGATTACGCAAACCTTGCAACACGGCTATGCGCACCATATTCAGCGCTTGATGGTGACGGGTCTTTACGCACTGTTGCTCGGAGTCAAGCCGCAACTGGTACACCAGTGGTATCTCGCGGTGTACGTCGATGCGGTGGAATGGGTCGAGTTGCCAAATACTTTGGGTATGAGCCAGTACGGCGACGGCGGTCTCATGGCGAGCAAGCCGTACGTCGCCACCGGTAAATATATTCAGCGCATGGGTGGTCCATGCGCCAGCTGTCGTTTTGATCCCGGTCAGCGCGAAGGAGAACGAGCCTGTCCCTTCACCACCTTGTACTGGGATTTCCTGATGCGCCATGAAGAGCTGCTGTCGAGCAATCAGCGCATGGCGTTACAGGTCAGAAATGTCGCCAGGATGTCGGAGGGCGAGCGAGAGGGCGTCTTGCGGCGTGCCACGGCGATCCGGCGTGGTGAGGTTGGTGCCGGTCACTGAGGTTTGTTCCGGGCAGGTCGCGTTGCGATCGGTTGCGCTGGTTAGCGATGCAAACGCAGGCCTTCGGCATACGCCAGATTGATGTCTTGGGCTTTCCTGGACGCAAGTGCCTGGATCTCAGGTCCCATGTTGGCCACCTTGTCAGGGTGGTAAAGCGAGATTTGCTGTTGATAGGCCTCGCGAATCCTCTCCGGGCTCGCGTTGGCATCGATACCGAGCACTTGATACCAGGTCGGACCACTTTGTTCGGGTGGCGCATTGCGTGGCACCTGTCGCGCCTGACTCTTGCGCGCCGCCTGCTCGCGCCGGCCATCGATATAGTTGGCGACCATCCAGTAGCCAAAGCCGGCTCCGAGCAGCACCACGATAATCAGGGTCAAACTCATGTCTTTTGTTCCTCGACCAAGAATCGGCTGCGCGTGTCTCGCAGAGCGACTTCCTCGCTCGCATGCTCAGGCAGGCTGAGCAGTGCGTCATCGACACGGGCCAGGCAAGCCTCGCGCATGTCGGCACGATCTGCCTCGTTAAACAGCCGTTGTGCGACCGATTCGAGATCCTCATCGACCATCTGCAGGGCACAGACTTTCCTGACCAGATTAAGGGAGAAGGGCGGGCATAACAAACATTCTGTCGCAAGAGTCGTGAACTGGCGCATATCGATGCGATACGTTGCACGTCTTCTAAAGACGATCAGCAGTGCGACCAGATTATTGAGCGTGATGAGGGCGGCGCTGGCGACGGTCAGGACGCTGCCGGCACGGGTAAACAAGCCCAGTGGCAGCAGCACGAAAAGACAGACTGTCGAGAGCATGACCGCAACGCCAAGTGCATCGAGCTCGATCTGCTCATCAAGCAGGTGTGAAGGTGGTGCGCTGCTGGTGTCCGAAAACAGATTCCAGTGCACCAGGTAGGCTGCCCGATAGCCGGTGAGAGGACTCGGAAGGAGCGGCTCCCTGCCGGCGATGGTCCACTCACGCATGCCAAAGCGGGGCCGCCAGCCGCGCCCTGCCTTGACCACCAGCGCTTGGTCGCGCCGCAGTAGCAGTGTCGCGTCGAACAGGTAGAGCAACAGCGCCACGAGCATCAGCCAGATTTCTGGCTGAAAGATCATACCGACGGTTTGCGCGTGAACAGCTTCTTGATGGCAGCGCCGATGGCCGCGACGCCGACCGCAATTGCCTTCCAGCCAGCCGCAAGGCCGGCCAGCAGAACCT
>CAZZVZ010000234.1:2189-4115 GCA_964657655.1 Gammaproteobacteria bacterium
CCAGAAACCGGTCTTGGCGGCAACGGCTGCGGCACCGCCCAGCACCAGGGCACCAAGACCGAATTCCGCGACGTGATCGCCGGCCCTGAATTCTGAATATTTCTCGCCCGAATTGAAGTCGAAGCCTGCCAGGGCGGTCTTGAAGGATGCCACGTCGCGCTCGAGCGTTTCGGGCGATGTCACAAGCGTTGCGCTTTCGTAACCGCTGCGTCCCAGCAGCCGCACGGTATAGTTGACCACCTCCTGATTGGAGTCGTCGGCGCGGATCTTCAGGCCCCACTCGAGATGCTTGCTTTGCGCGTCATAGTGCGGTGGCACCGACCAGCCAATGGTATGCAGGGCTGGCTCGCCCAGTTTCCTGCGCTCCGCGTTTTCTGCATCGTCGTGGCTCTTGAGCGTTGCAAGAAGCTGGTCCGCATCGATTTTTTCGTCGTCCTTGACGTAGCCCACCGGGTCAAAGCCAAGCACGGCCCACCATCCCTGACCCGCCAGAATGTTTTCGTCGTGCGGCAGATTGCCCGTCAGTTTCAGGAACTTGGCGCCATCGGCGGCATCGAGGAATCGGTATTGGGCTGGCACGTTGAGCCTCGCCTTGCCTTCCAGGTCACCCGTCGTCGGCCCGACTTTCCAGGGCAGGGCGCGCATCTGGGCACGATAGTCGTCGGCAGTTTGCTGCTCTGATTGCGGCGGGTTGTCTGCCAGCGCGTTGCTGGTTGCAAGCAGCGCCAGCGCGGCGAGCATTGCCTTCATCTGATTCATTGCTGTCCCTGTATCGGGCGCTGGCCAGGCGTATCGCTTGACCGGGCGCGTTTTGCTTGAGAGTCCTGGCAGCTGTGGTGCGCGCCTTTGCCCCAAATCAAATCAGATTTTGCCCTGTTTTGCTAGCAGCGCTGCGGACAGACCGGTGCGCGTAGGGCATTCAGTTGGAAAGCTGATACCTGCATGAGCTGGGCGGCGAACGTATTGGTCGGCGATGCGTCCAACTGAATAGTCCAGCACACCCGCGTATCGCCTCCTGTCAACAGTTCGAGGACTTGGCCGGTGGATGCCGGCTGTATCGGTGTGGCCAGCATGGGCGCTGCCATCATTTCAAATCTGGTCGCAGCCGGACATCGCGTGGTGGCCTGGAGCCGCTCTGCTGCCGGCCTCGCCGATGACGTGGCATGAGCCAGAGCTTTTGAATGCGTCTGGCCGCTTGCCCGGCGTGGCGCCGCTGTCCAATTTTGCAACTAAAGGAATTCCATGTCGATCGATGCAAAGCATTCGGGTACCTTTGATATTGGTGGCAACACCACCATCCACCGTCTCGGTTTTGGTGCCATGCGCATCGTCGGCGCAGGTATCTGGGGACCGCCCGAGCACCGGCATCAGGTGAAGAAGACGCTCGAGCGCCTGCCAGAGCTCGGGGTCAATTTCATCGATACCGCTGACGCCTACGGTCCCGATTTTTCCGAGCGTCTCATCAAGGAGGCACTCCACCCCTACAAGAAGATGCTGATCGCAACCAAGGGCGGTCTGACGAGGACAGGCCCGAATGTATGGGTTGCGCTAGGGCGTCCGGAATATCTGATTCAGCAGGCCAAGAAGAGCCTGGTACATCTTGGGGTCGAGCAGCTTGGTCTTTGGCAGTTGCACCGGATCGATGCCAAGGTGCCTGCCAAGGAACAGTTCGATGCCATCAAGTCATTGCTCGACGAGGGTGTGATTCTCAACGCCGGTCTCAGTGAAGTGTCGGTCAAGGAAATTGAAGCGGCCTCGCGTCACTTCAAGGTTGCCACCGTTCAGAATAAATACAACCTGGTCGATCGTGCCAGTGAAGATGTGCTCGCGTATTGCGAGAACAATGGCATCGGTTTCATTCCGTGGTTCCCACTGGCTGCGGGTGAACTGGCGAAGCCCGGCACACTGCTCGACGACCTCGCGAGG
>CAZZVZ010000234.1:4125-5700 GCA_964657655.1 Gammaproteobacteria bacterium
ACAAGGCCAGTCCGAGCCAGATTGCTCTGGCGTGGGTGCTCAAACGCAGTCCCGTCATGCTGCCCATACCGGGCACTTCCAAGGTCAAGCACCTAGAGGAGAACGTTGCTGCAGCGTCGATTGATTTGAGCGACGAAGAATTCAAGGCCCTCGACGAGGCGGGTCGGAAAGTCGGTCAAAAAAGTGATCATGCCGAGACGCAGCACGATGCCGGCAGCGACGCCAACAAGGAAACGAGCGAGGCATGAACTTGTTATAGCGTTTTTTGCATACCTGCCATAGCGGCCAAGGGTATTGTGCGATGCAACATCAAGCTCCAGATTGTGAGCATGCCGGTTATTTCGCGCCGACTCTCATCTGGAGACTTTCATGCGCACCCTTCTTGTTCGTGTATTACGCGACCTTCGTGAAGCCGGACTCGCCTCGCTGCCGACCGAGTTCGAGGATTATGGTCCATCGGTTGGCGCTGCGGCGCAGGCTGTGCCCTCGACCGTCAGCTAGGCTTCCCACATCTTCTGGATCTGTTCGAGCGACTGTCCTTTGGTTTCGGGAACGGCCCGATAGATCCAAAGCCAGCCTGCTGCACAGAAAAAGGCGAACAGCCAAAAGGTCCATGAGCTGCCAATGCTTGAGACCAGGCTCAAGAAAAACTGGCTCACTAGGTAAGCCGATCCCCAGTTGACCGCAGTCGCGAGCGCCACGCCGCGGCTCCTGATGCGCGCCGGGAAGACCTCGTTGATCACGGTCCATGTGACAGGACCCAGTGAGAAGGCGAAGCAGGTGATGAACAGAATCAGTGCCGCCACGGTCACGATGCCAGCCGTGGTCGGAGCTGCCGCCGCGCCGGCGTTCAGGGTCGGTTCGATGAATTCGAAAGCAACCCCGACAACGGCAAGGCTGACACCCATTCCGACCAGTCCCCAGAGCAACAGCTTGCGGCGCCCGACATGGTCGATGAAGGCGATTGCGATCAAGGTGGCCAGCACGTTCACGCCACCAATCGCCCAGAGGGTCACACTGGCTCTGGCGGCTTCGGTGGAGAATCCCGCCGCCTCGAAAATCTGATTCGCGTAGTAGATGATGGCATTGATGCCGGTGATCTGCTGAAAGATGGCAAGCCAGACTGCAATCAGCAGGGGCCGACGCCACTCGCGATGGAAGATCTCAGCCCAGGAAATCGTTGCAACTTCACGCCGCAGGGCGGCCTCGATCGATTCGATGCGCGCTGCTGTGTCGACTTGCGGCTCGATCATCCTGGCAATGGACTCGGCTTCATCGTGACGCGTCATCTTGATCAGCCAGCGCGGCGACTCAGGGGTGATCACCGCGATCAGCACGAGGGCGAGGCCGGGGATGGCAGCAGCGCCCAGCATGATGCGCCAGTCGGCGCTCGAGAAGTGCCCGTTGACGAGATAGGCGAGGAAGATACCCGCAGTGATCGCGAGCTGGTAACCGGACACGAAGCGCCCGCGCAGCGCCGCGGGAGCGAGCTCTGCTGCGTAGAGCGGCGCGGCTACCGCAGCGATGCCCACGCCGGCACCGAGCAGGGCCTGGTCGGCACCGGGGCGGAAGTTC
>CAZZVZ010000235.1:0-1823 GCA_964657655.1 Gammaproteobacteria bacterium
GACATCATCAACAACGGTGCCAAGGACGGTCCCGGCCTGCCGTTCTCGGCGGGCGGCGGCCTTCCCGGTCTGAAGGGCGCCAAGATCAAACTGGTGTTTGCCGATCATCAGGGCAATCCGCAGGTCGGCGCCAGCGAGGCGGAACGGCTCATCTCAGATGAGCATGTGGTCGCCCTGATCGGCTGCTACAACAGCAACGTCACCCTAACCGCAAGCCAGGTCGCCGAGCGCAACCATATCCCGTTTCTGAACCCGGAGTCGTCTTCGGCATCGCTGACCGATCGCGGCTTCAAATGGTTTTTTCGCACCACGCCGCACGACGACCTGTTCGTGCGCAATTTCTTCGAATTCCTGAAGGAGCTGAAGGAAAAGAAGAACATCGACGTCAAGCGTGTGGCGCTGTTCAACGAGAACACCCAGTGGGGCACGGAGACCGACAAGCTCGAGAAAGAACTGAGCGCCGAGCGCGGCATCGCGGTGGGCGCGTCGGTCATCTATCCTGCCAAAAGCACCCAGCTGACCTCCGAAGTGCAGACACTCAAGGCCGGCACTCCGCAGGTGGTGATGCAATCGTCCTACCTGGGCGACGCACTGCTGTCGATGAAAACCTACCGCGAACTCGGCTTCTCGCCCGACATGATTCTCGCCAACGACGCCGGCTTTGCCGATACGGAATTCGTCAAGACACTCGGGCCTGACGCCGATTTCATCATCAGCCGCGAAGTCTGGTCACTCGATCTGGCCGACCGCAACCCGCTCATCAAGCAGGTCAACGATCTGTACTTCAGCCGCTACAAGACCAACTTCACGGGCAATTCGTCACGCACTTTCACAGGCCTCATGGTGATGGCAGACGCCATCAACCGCGCCGGCTCGACCGAGCCTGAAGCGATTCGCAAGTCGCTGTCGGAGACCAACATTCCCGGCAGCAAGCTGATCATGCCGTGGAAGGGCGTCAAGTTCGATGCCAAAGGCCAGAACACGCTCGGCCAGGGCATCCTGGTGCAGATCATCGGTGGCAAGTACCTGACCGTATGGCCGTTCGATCTGGCAGCACACGACATCATCTGGCCCATGCCCAAGTGGGATCAGCGCAAGTAGCGGGCATGGCGTGAGCGGCGCTTTTGCGTTGCTCACGCCGTCACCAGTTGCAAAGCTCCTGGCGTTCGGACGCGCGTCCATGCGCCCTTCTGCCGTGTTGGGAATTCTGAGGGAAATCGCGTGTCGGCTGACATCTTGCTGCAGAGCCTGGTCTCTGGCCTTCTGATCGGGCTGATCTACGCGCTGGTCGCGGTGGGCCTGACCATCATCTTTGGCGTGATGGACATCGTCAACTTCTCGCATGGCGAGTTCCTGATGCTTGGCATGTATTCGGCCTTCTGGCTGTTCGCACTGCTGCATCTCGACCCGCTGGTCACGCTGCCGCTCACCACCATCTTGCTGTTCATGGTGGGCGTGCTGGTCTACAAGCTCGTGATCCGCAAGATCATCGATGCGCCAATCCTGTCGCAGATCTTCACCACGTTCGGCCTGATGATCCTGTTTCGCGGCCTGGCGCAGTTCTTTTTCAAGCCCGATTTCCGTGCCATCGATCACTCGCTCGCCTCTGGCACCGTGATGCTTGCAGGTATCCAGTTCGGACGACCCCAGGCGATCGCTGGCATCGGCTCGATCGTCATGACAGCGGCCATCTACCTGTTCCTGACGCGCACCCGCACTGGCGTCGCGCTCGAAGCCACCGCGGCCGACAAGGAAGCCGCGCAGCTGATGGGCATCGATTCGCAGAAGATGTTTGCGCTTGCCTGGGGCCTGGGCGCTGCGTG